>JAPUIV010000244.1 GCA_027296665.1 Acidobacteriota bacterium
GGGTTTCCACCCGGCGGAGGCTGCCGGCCCGGGTCAGGTCGGCGAGCCTCGCCTCGATCTTCCCCTCTCCCCAGCCGGTGAGCCGGCAAACCGCGGCCGCCGTGGCGTCTCCCGGCGGGAGTGATACAACGAACTCGAGGAGGAGGTCGCGGGCGGCGGGCGAATCCATTCGTTCCAGATGGCGGCGAACGGCGGCGGGAAATCCCTTGTGCTTCACCGGCCGGTTATCAAGAATTCTTCCGCCGCCGATGGTGGTCGGCGGGGAGTAGCGCCGGAGGATGAACCGATCGCCATGCAACGCCACCACCGGACGCTCCAGCCGGATCTGGGCGAACCCGGAACTCCCCGGCGCCAGATCGGATCGTTCCAGCAGTTTCACCCTGCCCATCACCTCGGTGGTTCCGTGGTGGAAACGAACGCGCTGGAGGTTCTTGAGCGGCGCGGCGGCGGTGGAAAGAAGTTCCAGTCGAAGATCAAACAGATGGCCGGGGGCGAACAGGCCGGCGGGAGCCAGAAGATTCCCCCTCTGCACCTGGGCCACCTCCACACCGTGCAGGTTGACGGCGGTCCTCTGCCCCGCCCGGGCGACCTCGACGGTCCGCCCGTGCACCTGGAGGCCGCGGATCCGGGCCACCCGATCGGACGGCAGGATCCCGACATCCTGGCCGACCCGAAGGCGGCCGCCGAGCAGGGTGCCGGTCACCACGGTGCCGAAGCCGCGCATGCTGAAGGATCGATCCACCGGCAGCCGCGCCGTGCCCGCCGCGTTCCTGGGCGGGGTTTCGGCGGCGAGACGCCGGAAGGCCTCCACCAGTTCGGGTATCCCCTCGCCGGTGCGGGAGCTGACCGGCAGGATGGGGGCCGATTCCAGGAAGGTCCCGCGGAGGAACTCGCCGAGTTCCAGCCGCACCAGATCGGCGATCTCCCCATCCACCAGATCGGTTTTGGTGATGGCGACCAGGCCGCGTTCGATGCCGAGCAGACGGCAGATGGCGAAATGTTCGCGGGTCTGCTGCCGGATCGACTCGTCGGCGGCGACCACCAGTAGGACCAGGTCGATGCCGCCCGCGCCGGCTAGCATGTTCTTGACGAACCGTTCATGGCCGGGGACGTCCACGAAGGCCAGGTGGGTGTTGCCGCCGAGATCCATGTCGGCGAAACCCAGATCGATGGTGATGCCCCGCTCCTTCTCCTCCTTGAGGCGATCGGGGTCGATCCCCGTCAGGGTCCGGACGAGCGCCGTCTTGCCGTGATCGATATGTCCCGCGGTGCCGGCGACCAGGTATTTCGGGCCGGGGCCGCCGGTCCGTTCGCCCGCGCTTTCCGCCTCAATCCCGGGATCCGTACTGCTTGTGGAATTCCTCATCGTAGTATTTGCGGAACAGGATCTCCCATTCCTGGCTTCCTTCCGGGATCAGCCGCTTCTGCGATACGATCTTATGGCGCACGGCCGCTTCCATCCGTTCCTCCCGGGCCGCCTCGTCCTTCAGGATCTTGACGATCCGCATCCGGATCTCGGCGCTCTCCGATAGAAACTCGACGTCGGGCCGGGACCGCAGGAGGTCGAGGAACAGGTGCGAAAGGTGCACCATTCGTTCGTGGCTCAGCTTCATCGATTTTCCTCAGAGGGGGAACTTCTTCTCCTTGGCCAGTTTCTTTTTGATCATCCGGAACATCTCGTGGTACTGGATCTCCCCACTCGCCATCTCCTCCGAGTGGGTCCGCAAAATCTCGTGCACCTCGCCATCCAACGCCTCCTCGGCATCGATGTTCTCCTGGAGAATCCGGACCAGTTCGGCCGTGATCTCTTCTCCCGATTCCGTCCGGACGAGCCGCCCGGCCTCCAGTTCCCGGACGATCCGGGCGGCGATCTGCTCCATCTGTACCCTCCGGAGACGCATCAGGGTGTCACTCCTCGAGCTGCCTGGCAGTGAAACGGTTTCTTCATGATCATAGCACAGAGGATCGAGGGGACTGTCTGGAAGGATGGGTCAGGAGAGGATGCGCAGCCGGGAGCGGAACAGGGTCGGGGCGCGGCCATTCAGCGGCCGGGAATGCACGAGGCCCCGGTGGCATTTCGTGAGGGTCTTCATCATTCTCCGCTTGGCCTGGAATTCGATCTGCCGGACGCGTTCCCGGCTGACACCCATTTTCTCACCGATCTGTTTCAAGGTGAAGGTCTTGCCGCTGCGCAGCCCGAACCGATTGATGATGACCGTCTGTTCCTGGGTGTTCAGGCCTTTCATGGCCAGCCGGATCAGGGTCTGGCTCTCCTGTTTGATCAACTGCTCCTCGGGGCTGACCATTCTTCCGTCGATCAGGTAGTCCGAGATCGGGGTGTCCCGTTCCTTGCCGACCTTCTCGTCGAGGGACAGCTCGCGCAGCCGCAACTGCAGAACCCGATCGAGCTTGGAGAGGGTGCTTTGCAACTCCTCGCAGATCTCCTCCCGCCTCGGCTGCCGGCCCAGGGTGCGGGAGAGCTTTCTTTCGGTGTTGCGGATGGCACGGAACTTCTTCATCTGGTAATTTGGAATCCGGACCAGGCTGGAATGCTGGGAGAGGGCTTTGAGGATCGATTTCCGGATCCACCAGATCGCGTAGGTGATGAACTTGGTGCCGCGGCGATGGTCATAGCGGTGCGCCGCCTGGATCAGCCCGATGTTCCCCTCGTTGAGGAGATCCTCGAAGGGGAGCCCGAGGTTCCTGTACTCCCCGGCAATCTTGACCACGAAGCTGAGGTTGGATTCGACGAGATCGTTGAGACAGGGAGGCGCCGTTTTTCGAAGGCCGTTGGTCCTTCCGGTGCCGTTGGCGGTGCCGTTGAGCTTGCCATTGGCCGCGCCGTTCTTCTGGCCCAGTTTCCTGGCCTTATGAACCGCGCTGGCAATCGCCTGCTCCTCCTCCTTGGTCAGGAGGGGAAAGGCGCTGATTTCGGAGAGGTAACGGGATATGGAGTAACTTCTTTCGTAGGGTCTGCTGCCCATGAAGCCTCTAGTACTTCCCCGTAAAAATTCCCGGTTGGATTACCGATACCTGCGATCGGTCCGGGAATTTCTTTTGACTTGCCGGCCCCTGTCTGAATACAATTTCGTGATTAATCGGCTACCGGATCGGGCACAGGTTGGAATTCTTGAGATGAGTACCGGGTATGCCGATATCTGCACTGTTTACCCCGCTCAGACAATTTCAGCATCTGGATCAGGTTCCTGGTCCCACGCTGTTGCCGGGCGATAGGCCACCGGTGCGGGCCGTTGAGTTGTCCGTGACTGTCCCAGATTACGCTAATCCGGCTATTCTGTCAAGAGGTTTCTGCTGTTTCACTGTCTATGGAAACCCGTATGGACTAAGGGTTTCCAGAAACTCGCCGGCGGGACCAAAAGACCCCTTAGGATATTAAAAGGATCGAAACTAGTAAATTTACGAGGAAAAAACAGGGCCGAAAAACCGGGGGAAAGGAGTCGATGGAAACTTCTCAGTGCACGGAATCGTGGGGATCATGATCCCTACCGCGGTCGCGGTTATCGAGAACGCGGAACCGTCTTCGCCGGATCTTCCAACGAATACTCGCGAAGATGCCGGTGAGGCCGCCGCCCCGGCGGAGGTACAGGTAGCCGAACAGCATCCCGCCCAGATGGGCCCAGTGGGCGATCCCGTCGCCTCCCGTCTGCTGCAGATTGACCACCGAGAGGAACTCGATTCCGGCCGCGATCCAGACGAGGTGGCGTGCCTGGATCGGGATGATCAGCCAGAGCAGGATCACCCGCCGCGGGAACAGCATGCCGAAGGCGAGCAGGACGCCGAAGATCGCGCCCGAGGCGCCGATGCTGCGGCTGTCGAAATCGAAAACGGCGGTGGTGATCGCCGCTCCGAGTCCGCAGATCACGTAATAGCTCAGGAACTTCCGCGAGCCCCAGAACTTCTCCAGCTCCGATCCGAACATCCACAGCATCAGCATGTTGAGCAGGATGTGGAAGACGCTGCCGTGCAGAAACATGTAGGTGATCGGCTGCCAGATCCAGAGCTTGGTCAGAACCAGATGGGGAGACAGGCCGAAAATGAGCCAAAAGGTACCGAGCCCCGTCCGGCTGGAAACCTGGATGATTTGCTGCAGGAAGAAGACCGCGACGTTGGCGATGATCAACGCCTTGACCACCGGAGTGATGCGGGGCCCGATCTGGATCGATTGCCGCGAGGTGAAGGGAGGGCGACCGTACATGGAAATAGTTACGACCCGGGCGGGGGGAAGGTTCCGTTCGGGGCGGTCCTCCTATTCGAGCTCGATGTTCCAGTAGGCGAAATCGAGATAGTTCTTCCAGGATTCGTACCTGGATCCGGTCAGGGTGAACCGCATCAACGGATGCCATCTCGGTTTGACCGGCGGCCGGATCAACTTCATGCCGGTCTCATGCGGTAGGCGGTTCCCCTTGTGGGAATTGCAGTCGACGCAGCAGCATACCACGTTCTCCCAGATCGACTTTCCGCCGCGGGACAGCGGCACGACATGGTCGAGATTGAGCTCCCGGGTCGGGAGCTTCTTGCCGCAGTACTGGCACCGGTTGCGGTCTCGGAAGAAGATGTTCCGCCGGGTGAACCTGATCTGGTGGCGCGGCAGCTTGTCGAAATCGACGAGAAGAACGACGCGGGGAACTTTGATCCGGAGGTAGGGCGTACTGATGTAATCGTCGTTCGGCTGCACCGGGATATCCCGCCAGTTTTCGAAATCGTAGGTGCGGTAGTCGGGATCGACCACACGGACCTGTCCCTTGTAGAGCAGACAAAAGGCGTGCCGGAGCGAGGTGACGTGAACGGCCTGGTACAGGCGGTTCAGAACGAGGACGCTACTGTTCATGGCCAGGGGACTCTCCTTTCCCGCGTTGAATGGTCCAGGCTAGCGGCCGCTTCGCCCGGCATTTCCATCCGGTGTGAACCGTGTCTCCTTTTCCTCTTTCTGCCGGTGCCGTTCCAGGGCGAGATCCAGAAGCCGGTCCAGAAGTTCGTTCCGGTTCACGCCGCTCGCTTCCCACAGTTTTGGATACATCGATATCGCCGTGAAGCCGGGGATGGTATTCAGCTCGTTGACCAGAATGCGCCCCGTGTTCCGGTCGAGAAGAAAATCGACCCGCGCCATGCCGGAACATTCGAGCGCCTGAAATGCCTTGACCGCGAGCTTCCGGATCTCCTCCGCCTGATCCTCCTCCAGGACGGCGGGTATCTTCAGCTCGGAGCCGGCCTCGAGGTACTTCGCCCGGTAGTCGTAGAACTCCCGGCAAGGAATCACCTCGCCCGGAACCGATGCGATCGGATCGTCGTTCCCGAGGATGCCGCACTCGATCTCCCGGGCGGGGACAGCCCGTTCCACCAGCACCTTCCGGTCGTAGCGAAAGGCCTCCGCCACCGCGGCCGGCAGATCGCCGATCGATTTCACCTTGGAGATGCCGATACTGGACCCCGAACAGGACGGTTTGACGAAGCAGGGCAAGCCGAGTTCCCGCTCGACCCTCGAGCCGATCTCTCCCGCCTGCCGCGGCCAATCCTTCTCCTGGATGACCAGGAATTCGGTCACCGGCAATTGGGCCTGGCGAAACAGGAGTTTCATCACCACCTTGTCCATGCCGAGAGCCGACCCCAGGACACCGGAACCGACATAGGGGATG
>JAPUIV010000245.1 GCA_027296665.1 Acidobacteriota bacterium
CTGGACGGTGCCGACCCCGGCTGCGGCCCGCCGCCCCCCTGTCCCGACGCGGACGCCGACGGTTTTGCCGACTGCACCACCGATCCGACCTGTGACGCCACGGGCCTGACCTGCGGGGACTGCGACGACTCCTTATTTGACGTGAATCCGGGTCAGAAGGAAAAAGGCGGGCCGAAGTGCAATGACGGACTGGACAACGATTGCAACGGTTTCATCGACGGTGCGGATCCCGATTGCCAGTAATCCATCGCCAGGTATCGCCGGCGCGTTTTAAAAGAGGTGTTCCTGGTCCGAATCGGGACGGTGGTGGGATGATGGCCGCAGCCGGAGATGATCGCGCGCCCGCTGGGTCACGCAGCGACCGCGCGGGGTCCGATCGAGGAATCCGATCTGGAGCAGGTAGGGCTCATACATCTCCTCGATCGTTCCCCGATCTTCCCCCACGGCGGCGGCAATGGTGTTGATCCCGACGGGGCCGCCGCCGAATTTCACCGCGATCGTCTGGAGGATTCTCCGGTCGAGTTCGTCGAGCCCGTACTTGTCCACCTCCAGTTTCCCCAGATAGGTCTCGGCCTCGGACCGGTGGATGCCGTTCTTCCCCTCCACCTCGACAAAATCGCGGACCCTTCTCAAGAGCCGGTTGGCGACCCGGGGCGTGCCGCGCGACCGCCGGGCGATCTCCCCGGCTCCCTCCGTATCGATGGGAATCGACAGGATTCCGGCGGAACGTTTCACGATCCGGGTCAGATTCTCCTGACCGTAAAAGCCGAGGTGGTGAACGATGCCGAAACGGCCTCGGAGCGGTGCGCTCAGCAGGCCAATGCGGGTGGAGGCGCCCACCAGGGTAAAAGGGGCAAGGTCCAGCTTCACGGTCCGGGCGTTGACGCCCTGGCCGATCATGAGGTCTAGTTTAAAATCTTCCATCGCCTGATACAGTATCTCTTCCAGGGCCGGGTGGAGACGATGAATTTCATCGATGAAAAGGACCGTCCTGGGCTCCAGATTGGTCAGGATGGCGGCCAGATCCCCGGTTTTCTCGATTGCAGGTCCCGAGGTGGAGCGGAGTTCCACCTTCATCTCCCGGGCAATAATGTTGGCAAGTGTGGTCTTCCCCATACCCGGCGGCCCGTACAGAAGCACGTGATCGATCGCCTCCCCGCGCCTCCGGGCCGCCTCCATGAACACGCACAGATTTTCCTTCACCTTGGCCTGGCCGACGTAATCCCTGAGTTGGGTTGGCCGCAGGCCGATCTCGAGGAGCGCCTCCGCGCCCTGCTCCTCGGGAGAAAGAACCCGGTCCTCCTTCATATCCACCTCCTACGGGCTGGAAAGGGCCCTGAGAGCCTCTTTCAGCATGGTTTCCAGGTTGTTCTGTTCGGTTCCCCGCGTCCCTCTTTCCACGGCCTCTGAGGCCTCCTTGCGCCGATATCCCAGGTTCACCAAGGCCGAGATCACGTCCTCCCGCCGGGCCTCTCCGGCAGGCCCCTCCCCCCCGTCCGGACCGGCGGAGATCTCCTGCAGAAGCGACCCAACCCGGTCCTGAAGCTCCACCACAAGTCGTTCGGCCGTTTTCCGGCCCACCCCCGGTACGTGCTGGAGCACCCCCGATTCCCGGTCCCGGACCGCCCGCAACAGATCCACCACCCCGAGTCCGGAAAGCAGGGCAAGGGCGATTTTCGTTCCGATGCCGGAGACCGAGATGAGCCGTTCGAACAGCCGCCGTTCGGTTTTCGAATGAAACCCGAACAGGGAAAGAGAATCTTTCCGGACATGGGTATGGATCCAGAGGAACACCTCCCCGCCGGGATCTCCGATCCCTTCATAGGTGGACAGGGGAATCTGGATTTCGTAGCCCACCCCGCCGACTTCCACGGTAACCCGCAGGGATCCCTTATCGACGAGAGTGCCACGGAGTGAACCGATCATGGCCGTCCAGAAGGCGAAGACCGAATGTTGGAAAGCAGTTCTCTCACCTCGGGTTGCTCCGGATCGAGTTCCAATGATTTACGCGCCATCTCCTCGGCCCGATCAGGAAGGCGATTAATATAATAGCTGTAGGCCATCGCATTGTAAATTGCGGTACTCAGTACTCCCCTGGCTTCCGCATCGCGGAAATGGGTTCCGGCCTCCTCGATACGGCCCACTTCACCCAGGGCCAGAAGAAAATTGACAAGAAGTTCCCGCCTCCACCCCCCTTCCTCCAATCCCCTTCCCAGGACCTCGACCGCTTCCTCGTAGCGGCCCTGCTCGTTATACATACCGCCGAGATTTGCCAGGGTCCCCGGATGGTAGGGAGCCTCCTCCAGAGCGGTCCGAAAGGCTGCCTCCGCTTCCTGGAACCGTTTCTGCCGTTTCGCGATCAATCCCAGCCAGTTCCAGGACATTACCTCGCGGAGTCCCGCCTTCAGCGCCGTGCGGATCGGTTCCTCGAGCTGTTCGATCCTCCCCTGCCGGTCCAGTAGATCGAACAACTCCTCGAGGCAGGAAATGCAGGCCGGTTCCTCCTCCAGACCCGACCAGAAATAGCGTTCGGCCGCGGCGGAGTCTTCCAGTGCCTCCAGCTGCTTGCCCAGGGCGACGGCGATCTCGCTGATCCCCCTGCGTTGATCGTAAAGAGAAAGGAAGTAGTCTCTCCCGTCTCCGGGCAATCCTGCATGCAGATAGAGATCGGCTGTCCACAGGTAGAATTCCGGATCGACGTCCAACCCCGCGGCAATGGCGCGCCGGGCCCAATCGAGGGCCACGAGGGTGTCCCCCTCGCGGAGAGCCAGTTCGCTCAACCCGGTCAGTACCGCGACCGATTCCGGCTCCAGCTCCAACGCCTTGCGGTATTCCGCATGGGATTTCTCGAATTTCCCCCGCCGCATCCAGAGAGCCGCGAGATTGGCGTGATAGAGGACGGTCCCCGCTTCGGGATGATCCTCAATCGATGGGGAAATCTCCCCTCCTCCGATGTAACCGAGGGATCGGAGATTTTCCAGCATCTCCGTTTCCATTGCGACCTGGGCTTCGGAGGACCCGCCAATCGCCGCAGGCCCGAACTCGCTGACCAACCCTCTCCCTTCGTAAGAGGGAATGGTGGAAAAGACCGGCAAGGAATGGCTGATGCCCCGACCCGCAATGCTGATTCCGGGAATCCCTTCCAGGGGATCTCCCGGCATATCGGCGGCCAGCGGCAAACCCGCAAGGGCCAGAAGGGTGGGAGCAATCTGATAGAGAGAGGCTGGTTTCCTCCGGCCAGGCTCGATGCCAGGCCCCTTGAAGAGATAGATTCCGAATGGATTATGCCATTTTCCCGGTTTGCCCTCGATGAAGGGAAGGATTCGCCGGGGCCGCTGATTCTCGTGCGCGAATCCATGATCGGAAAGGAGGAGTACATAGGCGTCGGTGGGGGCCGAGTCCAGCAGTTCCCCCAGAAGCCGGTCCATGTAGGAATAAAATCGGAGAACCGTGTCCCGGTAGGCAAGATACTCCTGCTCCGTGGTCAACTCTTCCATTCGAGGCGGCAGGAAATGGGCGAACCGGTGGCAGACCTCATCGATCCCCTGGTAATAAACCGCGAACAGATTCGGGAAGGGGTGATTCTCCATCAAATGCAATGCGGCGCGGTGATAGGTTTCGGTGCTGGCGAGGATCTGTCCCAGGTGCTGAACCGGATGGGAATAATGGGAAGGGGAACCGTCACTGGAACTTGTGGCAAGGGCCGTTCGGATCTCCTCAGGCGACAGGCGGACGAATTCCGCTAGGTCTTCTGGTCCCACATCCTCCGCCGATGTCTTGATCGTCTCGACCTGCTGGAGAAGATCCTCTGGATAGGTCAGGCCCTCAATTTCCGCGGCGGCGATGCCGGGAAACAGGCTGTAGGCGAATCGGTCGGTGATCATCTGTCCCTGGATCCGTTCCGCCGGC
>JAPUIV010000246.1 GCA_027296665.1 Acidobacteriota bacterium
ATGAACACGACTCTTCTTCCCCCAGGCTTTCAGGAAAATCCCCTGGCCTGGGTGACGCAGATGGATCGCCTCGGCCATCCTGAGAAACTTTTGAAACATCGGGTGGTCGGCAGCCGGTTGATTGCCCTTTCCCCTGAGGGATGGGCCCGAACCCTCTGGGAGGCGGACAACGAGATCCTGTACAGCCTGGTCCGGAGCGCAAGATCGATATTTGCGGGAACGGGAAGAGCCCGAATGGATCATAACCATTTCGGGGGAACGATCATGCGGTTCGACTCCTCGGGGGAAACTAGTCGCATCGCTCGGGTCCCCGAGTCCCAGGTGACAAGTCTTCTTGCCCGGCCAGGTGGCGGTCTTTTCGCCGCCACCAGCAACCTGGGGAACCTGTACTGGATCGATTCCGAGGCGGCCACCTCCGGAACCTTCACCTCGGTTCCGGTCGACGCCGGACTGCCGGCCATGTGGGGCCGTTTCTCGTGGAAGGGGGAAACACCTGCAGGCAGCCGCTTGGCGTTCTCGACCCGGACAGGGAATTCCAGCAGGCCCGATACAACCTGGAGTTCCTGGAAGACCAATTCCGGCGAATCGGGAGGATCGAGAATCGACAGTCCACCGGGCAGGTTCCTGCAATGGAGGGTGGAGATGCACGGTCAGGCCGGCGGTCCTTCCCCGGTCCTCCGGGAGATCTGGGCCAGTTACCGGCAAACAAATGTCCCTCCCCGGGTGCAACTATTGGCGATTTCCGACTCCGGCCAGCAGGCAGATCAAGATGAGAAAAGTTCAAAGGAGGGCGAGGAAAACAAGAAGGCCAGGAGTTCGCGGCCCGGGATTCGAGTGGTGACCTGGAAATCGACCGATCCCAACGGCGACACACCCACTTTCCTCTTGCAGGTCCGGGAGGAGGGCGGGGATGCATGGCGTGATGTCGCAGATGGGATCCTGGAGGACCGGTATGAATGGGACACTCGGAAGACCGGGGAGGGCAGGTACCAGATGCGAATCCAGGCCAGCGACGACCGGGATAATCCTGAGGGGACGGGCCTGACCGCCGAGGAGATAAGCAAGACCTTTAGCATCGATCACACCCCTCCCCAAACCACATTGACCGCCATACTGAGGCCAAAGGACGACATCCGGATCGAAATCGAGGTCACCGACAACCTGTCAGGCATTGCCTCGATCCGGTATTCCCTCGATCAAGGCCCCCCGCTTTCGATTTTCCCCCAGGACGGGATTGCCGATTCCCTGCGGGAAACAGTCAGCCTGCTCCTGCGCGGCCTGGCTCCGGGAGATCATACCGTTCGCTTCCAGACTCGGGACGCCGGAGGAAATATCGGTACCGAGGAGTACTCCTTCTCGGTAACCCCCTGAGGTGTGAATGGCCTCCTCCTCTTTCAGGTTTCGCGCGGTTTCTCCAGTCTCCCTGGGTTGGATTGTCCTCCTCGCCGCCGCCCTGCACTGCGCTCCAGTCGAGCGCCCATCTGGAAACGTTGGCGACTGGCTGGTGATTCCCATTCCGAAGGATCCGGGATCCTTGAACTTCATCACCGCCCGCGATCGAATGTCGAAGCAGGTCGCTCGCCTGGTGGCCGACAGTCTGGTCGATCATAACGAGAAAATGGAGATGGTTCCTCGACTCGCCACCTCCTGGGAGGTTTCGGAAGATCAAACGACCATCACCTTTCACCTCCGGGAGGGGGTGCGGTGGCATGATGGCGCCCCCTTCACCGCGGACGATGTCCTGTTTACCTACGAAAAGATCATCGATCCCGCCTGGGGAGCGGTATCCAAGATAAGCCAATTCAAGGAGGTAAAGAGGATCGAAACTCCCGACCCCCTCACGGTGCGGGTGATTTACCGGACTCCATACGCCCCCGGACTCCTGGCCTGGGAAACTCCCATCATTCCGAAGCATATCTTCGAGAACGAGGAGATCGGCACCTCTCCTCACAACCGATCCCCCATCGGCACTGGCCCTTACCGCTTCCAGTCCTGGAAAACCGCCCAGGAAATCGTTCTTGTCGCCAATTCAGATTACTGGGGCGATCCCCCGGACATCCAGAGGATCGTGTTCAAGGTCATCCCTTCCAAGAACACCCTGTACCGATCCTTGCTCGCCGGCGAGGTCGATCTCGCCACCCTGCGGCCGGAGGACTGGAATGCACTGGGCAAACGGCCTGATGCCGATCGTTTCCGTCTCCTGAAATATTCCACCCTCCAGCTTGCCCAAATTGCCTGGAACGGGGATGGATCATTTCCCGCCTTTTCGGATCCGCGCGTTCGGCGGGCGATGACCCTTTTGATCGATCGACAAACTTACCTGGAAAAGGTCCGGCTTGGATTCGGGGAGGTTGCGTCCTCCCTGTTCCCGGCAAACATGCTGGGACACGATCCCGATCTGGCTCCTCTCCCGTTTGATCCGGGAGAAGCGGAAACCATTCTCGATGAAGCCGGCTGGAGAATCGATCCGGACCGGGGTCTCCGGATCAAGGACGGCACACCTTTCCGGTTTCAATTGACCACGGTCTCGGGAATCGAATGGCAGGAAACATTCGCCGCCTTTCTACAGGAAAGCTTGCGGAAGGCGGGCATCCGGATGGAGATTCGAAGAATGGAATGGAACTCGTTCCTCTCCACTCGAGATCGAGGCCATTATCAGGCCGCACTCGGGATCTGGACCCTGGATCTCGATCCCGACGGCGCTTACCAGGTCCTGCACTCCTCCATGGTTCCCGGATCGAACATCGTCTCGTACCGGAACCCCGAGGTCGATCGCCTGCTCGAGAAAGGCAGGAGGGAATTGAACGCCCCCAACCGGGACCGGATCTATCGAGAAATTGGTGTCCTCCTTGCGGCGGATCAACCCTATACCCTGTTGTTCTTCTTCGCCGCTCCCCTCGCCATTGATGCGCGGTTCGAGAACGTGAAAGTATCCCCGCTAGGCCTCTTCCTGTGGTATCCGGCAAACCTGGAATGGCGCGTTCCGGAACAGAAGCAGAAATACGGACCGGCCGGAATCATTCACGGCCGATGAGATCTTACTTCCTCCGCCGCCTTCTCCTCCTCGTTCCCACTCTCCTGGGCATCACCCTGGTGACATTCCTTCTCATGGTCCTCGCCCCTGGTAGTCCCGCCGAAATCCTCCGAGGCCCGGATTCGATGTCCACCATCGACGAGGAGCTATTGAATCGATTCCGGGCGGAACACCATCTGGACCAACCGGTGTGGAGGCAGTATTTCCACTGGCTGGGAAAATCGGCCCGTCTCGATTTTGGTCGATCCTTCCGCGACAACCGGGAGGTCTGGCGGTTGATCCGGGAGCGGCTCCCCTACACCCTGGTCTTGAACTTCACCGCCTTGGTCCTGATGTTCCTCCTCTCCCTGCCTCTCGGGTGGCTTTCCGCCCTCTGGCGCGGCCGATGGTTCGATCGATCCACCGCCACCATCCTGTACCTTCTCTACTGCCTGCCCAACTTCGCAGTCGCCCTGATCCTGCAGATCCTGCTGGCCAACCACTGGCACCTGCTCCCTCTGCATGGAACCGCTTCCCTCTTTTCCGGAGA
>JAPUIV010000247.1 GCA_027296665.1 Acidobacteriota bacterium
AGGGCCGCGGTGAAGAACCGGGGCGCTCATTCCTACCTGGCGGGAAAGGTGGTGGCCTTCGACGGCCCCAACCTCCTGGGTTCCTTCCGGATGGAGGAGATGGCCCCGGGGGAGGAGTTCAAGATCCCGTTCGGACCCGATCCCCGGTTTCGCGCCAAGCGCCGGCAGGTGTCCCGGGTCGTCGATTCCGGCAAGCGGCAGACCACGGTAACCTATCACTACCGGACCACCCTCGAGTCGTTTCATCAGGAGGTCCGGACGGTGTTACTCGAGGACCGGATTCCGGTTTCGGGGAATGATGCCATACAGATCCGGCTCCTGGCCGAAACGACTTCGGGATGGGAGAAGGACCCCGAGACACCCGGCCTGCTCCGGTGGTCGATCGAGCTCCCGGCGCGGGAGAAAAGGGAAATCGATCTCGCGTATGAAGTTCGCTTTCCGACCGGCTGGTATCTCCCCGGTCTCGAATAGTGATATCATGAAAAGCAGAATGTTTCTCTCCAGGGAATGTGCGAGGTGGGGTTGGGGAATCGATGGCCGGGCAGACACCGGTTCGTTCCGGTTTTTTCGATGATTCTTGCCACTGCGGCCCCGGTTCCGTCCATGGCCCGTCCGGCCCCGGCCGGCAAGGAGTTCACCCAGGTCATGTTCGCGGGGTCCGGTCTTCCGGACGATTCCTTCGAATACATCTATGGAGAGATTCTCCGCTTTCTCCGCCAGCGGAACGTGTCGCTGAAAAACGATCCGGATGACAATCAACCGTACCGGATGAACTTCACGTCAAGGAGCTATTTCCTCAGGAATCTCGAGGTGCTGGAGAGCGGTTCCCTCCTGTATCTCAAGATCGAGATGCCCGAATCGCGCCCGGACCAGATGAATCTCGCCTGTTTCGACGCCGCGGGGCAGTTGAAATGGGAAAAGACCGTCAAGGGAACCCTGTCGATGAAATACCGGAAGGCGGTCGATGGCCTGGTGAAAAAGATCAAGAAAAAGCTGGAGGCGCATATCGGCGGAGGGTGCCTTCCCCTACAGGACAGCTTCAAGAAATGAAAACTTTCCGTTCCTGCTGGCCGCTGGGATTGTTGATACTGGCTGCCGGCTGCGGCTCCGCGGAGATCGTCATCCCCGAGCGGCAGGCGACCCCTCTGGATCTGACCAAGGTCGGATCGGTGTCGGGGAAGGTGCAGTTCGCCGGGGAGGCCCCGCCGCGCCAACCGATCCGGTTGCGGGGATACGCCGCATGTTCCAGGGCCCACGAGGAACCGCCGCTCGACGAATCGGTCATCGTCAACGACGGCCGGTTGAAGAATGTTTTCGTTTACGTCCAGAAAGGCCTGGAAGGGCGGGTCTTTCCCATCCCCGAGGACCCGGTGGTCATGGACCAGAAGGGGTGCATCTACACCCCCCACGTGGCGGGGGTGCAGGTGTACCAGCCGATCCTCTTCCTGAACAGCGACTCACTTCTCCACAACGTGCATTCCGAACCGAAGGGGACGACCCGTCCCTTCAACTTCGCCATGCCGGTGGCGGGAACGGAGCGCAGGGTCCAGTTCACATCGGAGGAGATCGGGGCGCGGGTGAAGTGCGACGTGCACGGATGGATGAGCGCTTACCTGGGAGTTGTCGATCACCCCTATTTTGCCGTGAGCGCCGGCGACGGAACCTACCGGATCGAGAATTTGCCGCCCGGCGAGTACACCCTCGAGGCCTGGCACGAAACCTACGGCACCCGCAAGGGGACGGTCACCCTGGAAGAGAAGGGGTCGGCCCGTCTCGATTTCGAGTTTGCTCCCCCTACATCCCCTTGATTTTCTTCGATCCGGCGTAGGTGAACTTCACCACCAGCATGCCGATAACGGTCGCCACGATCACGGTATACCAGTTGAACAGGGGATAGTGGCCTTCCGACCCGGCCCCCATGAAGAACAGCAGGGGCAACGACATGTAAGTGTTCATGCGGGAGGCCTTCGAGGCCCTGGCCCCCAGTCCGGGCGGGGGGGGTTGTCCGGCCCGGATGGCGGGGATGATCTTCTGCTGCGCCGGCCAGATGATGAACCAGACATTGAACCACATGATGAGACCGAACAGGCCGCCGATGGTGATGTATTTTCCGGCGTCGGTGGTCATCAGACCGGACTCACCGGTGAACCCGGAGCCGACATAGAAGTACTTGATGAGGATGATCGCCAGGCCGGAAAGGATGGTGAACATGGCGCCCCACCGGAAGAAGAACAGGACCCTGGGCATCAGCTCCGGAATCACTTTCCTCTTGGTCTCTCCATCCATGGTGCCGCCGAGCGGGATGTTGATGAAATTGAAGAAGTACAGGAGCCCGATCCATGTGATTGCCGCGAAGAAGTGAATCCAACGCAGGATGAACATGGTTGTTGTTGGGGCATCCAGCATCGCCTACCTCCTTTTTTGGAAATGGAGAACGATCGTTTTTTTGTGTTGTTCGTCACTCATACGAAAGCCGGCGATAGTATCACATTAAATTCCCGCGGCCCAGCCGAGGCCGTCCGGTTCCTTCCCGGGTTTCACCGTGCCGGCAACCTTCAATGTCTTCAGATCCAGGACGGTGACGGCATTGGCCGCGGTGTTGGCGACGAAACCGGTTTTCCCGTCCGGCGTGATCAGCACGCCGATGGGGGCCTCCTCGAGAGCGATCCGTTTCACCAGTTCCCGGGTCGAGGTGTCGAACACCGCGACGTCTCCACCCCGCATGTTCGAGACCAGGGCGCGCTGCCCGTCCGGGGTGATCTTCACTCGGATCGGGAAATTTCCCACCTGGATGGTCTGGAGGATCTCATGCGTCTCGGTGGAGATGATCGAAAGATCGCCGCCGTTGCGGTGGGACACCCAGACTTCCTTCCCGTTCGGAGTGATATCGATCCCCTCGGGGCCGTCGCCTACCTGGATCTGGCTCACCTTTCCGGTCCGGCTGTCGATCACGGTCACGGTATTCGATCCCATGTTCGCGGTGAACGCCTGCCTGCCATCCGGAGTGAGCACGATCATGTGGGTGACATCCTGGCCCGTAGGGTAGGTGCGAAGAACCTTCCGGTTCTTCACGTCGACCACCATCACCACCTGGTCGACCTCACAGGTAACCCAGAGCTCCCGGTCCCCGGGGCCGAAGGCGAGTCCGTGCGGCCGGCACTTCTTCCCGAGGTCGATCCGGCCGGCGGCCTTTCTGGCGCGCACATCAATGATGGAGAGGTCGCCGCCGGGGGTCTGGCGTCCATAGTTGGCGATATAGGCGAATTCCCCCGCCGCGTCCACGGCAACCTCGTGGGGACCGACGCCGGTGGGGGCCTTGCCGAGGATCTCGAGACTCTTCGGATCGACGAAGGTTACGGTGTCGTCCGATTTGTTCAGCATGAGAACCACGGGGCCGGAGCGGCCGGCGGCGAGCGCCCCCGCGGCAATCAATAGCAGCATGGAGAGCATCAGGATCGCTGCCGAAACGGGTCCGGCCGAAGATACGATACGTCTCATGGGTCCTCCCATTCACGCCCACAGGCGCGGTGACCGAATTGTTTGAGGTGGCGAAAAGGAGCCATTCTATCCGCCGGCGCCACCCGGATCAACTTCTGCGGGGCAAAATGAGATCTTGAACCGGGCGGGAAGGTGGAATAGCCTATTAGGACTCGATTTCAGAGGAGAGGGAGGAAGAGGTCAATGTACTGGCAGAGCGTCAAGGAAGTCAGGGAAGCGATCCAAGATGTGATCCGGGAAAACGGCGGCGTCGAGATACTGGACGCGGAGATGCTCAGGTCGCGGTGGATCGATCGCCTGGCGATCGAGGCCTCCCTGGGTCCGAAACCCGAAGTGATCGGTTATACCCGGCGCATCATCGGGGCGGCCGCCTCGAGCCTCGGCATTGTTCCCGCCTCCATTCTCGATCTGTACAAGGCGCGGGGCAGGGGAGAGGTCGGAGGGTTCTCGGTTCCCGCCATCAACATCCGGGGCCTGACCTACGATGTGGCCCGGGCCATCTTCCGGGCCCGCCGGCGGGAGAAGGCCGACGCGGTAATCTTCGAGATCGCCCGGTCCGAGATCGACTACACCGAACAGCGGCCGGCCGAGTACACCGCGATGGTTCTGGCGGCGGCCATCCGGGAACGTTACTCCGGACCGGTGTTCCTGCAGGGTGATCACTTTCAGATCCAACCTCCCGCTTTCCGGAAGGATCCGGAGGGGGAGATCGGCGCGGTGAAGGATCTGATCCGGGAGGCGATCGAGGCGGGCTTCTACAACATCGACATCGATACCTCCACCCTGGTCGACCTGAGCCGGCCGACCCTGATCGAGCAGCAGAGGCCGAACTTCGAGGTGGGAACGGAACTGGCCGCCTGCGTGCGGGCTTCCGAACCGGAGGGAGTCTCCATCTCCATCGGCGGGGAGATCGGCGAGGTCGGCAAGAAGAACAGCACGGTCGAGGAGTTGCACGCCTACATGGAAGGGTTCATTGACTGCCTGGAGAAGAAACGGCCCGGCGCCGAGGGGATCAGCAAGATCAGCGTCCAGACCGGGACCACCCACGGCGGTGTCCCGCTTCCGGACGGCACGGTGGCCGAGGTGAAGATCGATTTCGAAACCCTGGGGCACCTCTCGGTGGCTGCGCGTGAGAAGTACGGCATGGCCGGAGCGGTGCAGCACGGCGCCTCCACGCTTCCCGAGGATGCCTTCGGCAAGTTTCCCGAGGCCGACACCGCCGAGATCCATCTCGCCACCCAGTTCCAGAACATGATCTACGAGAACCGGCTCTTTCCGGAACCGCTCCGCCGGGAAATTTACGCCTACCTGGAAAAGAACCATGCCGGCGAGCGCAAGGAGGGTTGGACCCGCGAACAGTTCCTGTACAAGACCCGCAAGAAGGCCTTCGGCCCGTTCAAGGAGAAGATTTCCCTTCTCCCCGTCGAGGTGAGAGAATCGATCGGCCGGGAGATGGAGGAGAAATTCATCCGCCTGTTCCGGCTCCTGAAGGTGTCGGGAACGGCGGGAATGATCGCGGAAAAGTTCGGCGGGACCGCCTAGTCTCCCTCCGGTGTGTCGCCGCACCGGGCCGGCGGCATCGCCTCGAGGAGACTCAATGGCCGGTTGATCAAAGACGATAGAGTCTCTCCCTTCCAGTTAGATCCATCGGCGAGATGCGGCAGGATCCGTCTCAGGATTTCCATTCCCTTTTCCCTTGCGCCCGCCGTCCGATCGAGGTTCGAGGATTCGAATTCCAGGATCCGGAACAGGCCCATGTAGACCGGTTCCTCGTCCTTCGATCTCCAGTAGCGCCAGTCGAAGGGGTAGCGCTCCACCTCGATCCTCCGTTCCCCCGGGTCTCCTACCTCCCGCCGCAGCAGGAACAGGGCCGGGTGCCACTGCGGCGCCTCGAGCTCGGCCGGAAAACTATCGCCGGAGATCCGAGCCAGGTGGTCTTCGATCTGTGCGTGGAACAGCTTGACGATGCCCGGCTCCATCCGGTTCGTTCCGTACTCGAACCGGTAGCAGCCATCTGGATCCCCGTTTTGTGGAAACAGGGCCGATTCCCGTATGTAATCCGCACCGTCCCGGTACAGGCGGAAATATTGCAGGACCACATTGCTGTCACCCTTTCCGGCCAGGAATTCGATCTCGAATTCCGCCGGCGGGATATCTTTCTGCCCGCAGCCGGCAAACGCCGCGGCGAGGAGACACAACAAAACCGAAAATCGCCGGGTGATCGCGGCGGTCAAGGGAAGAGGATCCGGGCGTTCTCCGAGAGGATCCTGCGCTGGTTTTCGGCGGAGATCGGCAGGTTCCGGAACGCCTTCAGATTTTTCGAGGGATGGGGAACACCGGGCCCCGGCCA
>JAPUIV010000248.1 GCA_027296665.1 Acidobacteriota bacterium
CTCGGGAAGTTCCATCCTGAAACCGCCCCGGCTGGTCGACGGTCACGATGTCATGAAAAATCTGAAGATCGGTCCCGGGCGCGCGGTCGGGAATGTTCTGGAACGGATCCGGGAATTGCAGGAGGAGGGATCGATCTCGTCCCGGGCGGAAGCGTTGCGGGAGGTGAGGAAAGGGGTCAGAAGAACCGCAGGAGAATGAGCTGGACCTCCTGTTCCCCTTCCAGGCCGTCGACGTCCGACTGAACGGCGATACCATAGTCGAAGTTGATGATCAGTCCGCGGCGCAGGACAAAATTTCCGCCGATCCCGAATCCCACGAATTTCTGAAAATCTTCCCCGAACGACACGGTCCGGTCCCGCACCCTGCCGTAATCGAGACTGGCGTCGAAGCGAATGATATCGGCCACGTTGAAGCTGTACTGGAGACGGCCGATGCCGCCCTGGTCGAACCGGACGCCGGAACCGCCGAATCCCCGCAATCGAAGGGTTCCGAAACTGGAGAACTGGAACTTGCTGAACCGGTCGAGATCCTCACCCTGCAGCCAGTTCCCCTCGAAGCGGATCTTCTGGAACCTGGGGAGGAAGATCTGCTTGGACAGTGTCGCGCCGTATTTCAGGTAATCCTCCTGCTCCCGGTCAAAATCACTGAACCGGGTTCCCTCGAGCGGTGAAGCGGGATCATCAATACCCCAGATCTGCCAGTCGCTCCGCTTGCTCGCCCTTCCGAAAATCTCCGCCGACCAGCCGGAGCGGTTGAACTCGCCGCGCAACTCCAGGCTGTTGGTGAAGGTATCCTGGGGCGTCACGAACCCGGCCTGGGTATCCTCGTCGAAACTGTAGTTGGTGAAACTGGACTCCAGGACGCCCGTGATCTTGAAAAAGTTCGCGAACGGAAGGCCCAGGTTCACCGCAAGGGTCTGGGTGATGCCGTCTATGTGGGCCGCCTCCACCTCCGTTTCCCCCAGGAAGAACCGGTCGGTGAGTTGCAGGGCGCTGCCGGTGAAATCGATGCCGCCCTGGAGGGGCCCCCCGAACAGATCGGGATCGGTGATGTTGATGAAATTGAAGACCCCGGCGGAAAAAATCTCCAGCTGGGCGTTCGAGTTTCCCAGGTTGAAATCAAAAAAGTTGATACCCGCCAGGGGAACCGGGAAATCGATCGCCTCGTTGAAGAATACGCCGGCCAGCCAGAACCGCGTCCGGTCCTCGGTCTTCTCCTTCAGGACCCGCGTGCCGTCCTTCTGTTTCTCCAGGAACCGGAACCCCTCGGGCGTGTCACGGAGGATGGGGGCGTCGGAGTCATAGGCATCCTGGCGGACCTGATCGAGGTTTCGGGGATTCACCTGGAAATTACTGAAGGTGAATTCCCGCAGCACCACCAGGTTTCGTCCGCTCACGGTGAGGATCTGCTGGCCTTCGATCCGGTGCAGCAGCCAGAAGTCCCCTTCGGAGGTGGGAACCGGCCGATAAAGATCGATTTCCTGGCTGGAGACGTTGGGCGCTTCCAGCCCGGTCTGAACCGAGGAGACCTTCAGTTTCTGGAAGTTGGTCTTGTCGATCCATACCTTGCCCTTGTAGAGCGACAGATCCTCCCGAATGGGGGTGAAGGAGATCAGGTAGGCCTCCCGGCCATTCACGGTATCCGACCCCAGAAGCTTGTACTTGTAGTCCCTGGTCAGACTGATGTTGAGCGGTAGGCTCACCACCCGTTCCGGTTCCACGAAGGGAAGATTCGGGATCTTCTTCCCCTTGTAAGGAACGCCGTTCCATAGGAGTTGCCGGTGCACCCACTCCGCCCCGACCTCCCGGTCGTACAGAAAAGTGCTGCGGTAGGTGAGGTCGACCAGACTCTGGGAATTCTGCAGTTGATAATGAAAGGTGAGTTCACCATCGGCCATGTAACTTTTCAGCCGGGCATCCTGTCCGCCCTGGACCTCCTGGTTGCGGGCGATGATCTCCTCCACCGGCGGGATCCGGACTCCACTGACCTCGAGCGATTCCCCCTCGCGCTGGAATTCCGGCGCCGCGAACCTGCGGTACTGGAGGATCCGGGGTCCCGGCCCCAGGGGAAGGGTCACGGCGGTACTGTTGCTCTTCCGGTCGGGAAGGTACAGGTCGGGAAAGGTTTTGCCGTCATTGGCCACATCGTGCAGGATGAGATCCGCCACGTCCCAGGAATCGAGGATCACATCCGCCTCGACCGGCTCCCCCTCCCCGTCCCGGGAGAAGTAACCCAGAAGGATCAGGAACCGATCGGAATCAAAGAAGCGGAACCATTCCATCGCCGGCGCCGGTCCCGGCACGGACGCGAACTTCACCGTTCCGGGCCGGTCCTCCATCCGGGTAAAGCCCGGCTGGAAAATCCGGTGCAGGCCCAGGATGGTCTCGGAAAATTGAGGGAAACCCTCTTCCGTGAGAGAGAGGTCGAACAGGGTGACGCCGGCTCCCCGGCCGGCGCTCTCCAGGAATTGCCGGATGATCCCTTCCGGTCCCGGTATGGGAATCAGGTTTGGCCCTGATGCCGGCGCCGTCCAGACCCGCACCGAGGGGTCCAGCCGCAGGGTCAGATCCTCGATCTGATCCAAAAAATCGGGGAGGGTGGAGCCGGCCTCCGGCCGCACCAGCCATACATCCACGTAGGGGCCGATTTCTCCCGAGTAGAACGCCTCCAGCTTGGTAATTTGCCCGGGAGCGCCGGCGCCGATGAGAATTCCGGCTTCCGGGGCTTCCGATTTGATGGCGACGGAACTCTTCTTGATCAGGAAACCATACTCAGTCGATCTCCCCTTCCAGGGATCCCCTCCCGTCCCGGAAGGTTCATCCATGATGCCGAAGAATTCCACCTGTTTTCGGTACCGCTTCGCCGCGGCCCGCACCCAGGTGATCCAGGCCTCGGTCGTCTCTTCGCGAACGGTCCGGCCATCCGTTTCCGCCGGGAAAAATTCGGCCTCCGGACCGAGAAGGGAGAGGGTGATGCGATAGCCGGCGCGGAAATGGGGACGGATGATCTGGTCCAGCCGGCTCCAGGTAAACTCCCCCGGCTCCCGTTCCACTTCCTTCCAGGGCACCCGGATCCGGAGATACAGCGGATGCTTCTTCGACAGGGAATCCGACTCCAACGGTTGCGGGGGAAACGGTCCGGAGCCGGCCAGGTCCACCTGGTAGCCGATGCCAACCCTCGGAAGATTCAGTTCGGCCTCGGCGGTCGGGGCGAACAGGAAGAAAAACAGGATGACCGGCGCCAGGCTCTTTCGGAAATTCATGTTGCCCATTGTATTCAATAATTCAACCCGTTGGGGCGAGCCTGGAAACGATCAAACTTCACCCGGAACGGGGAACGAGACGATAGCAGAAAAATTTTGAACCTGTCAAACAAACCACCCCATGTGATATAAGAACCTGACTTCATTCCTTCTTTTCACCTGCCCCGGGGAGGTTGATCTTGCTGGAAGAGGTGATCCTGGCCGCCCCCGTCCGGACCCCGATCGGAAGGTTCGGCGGCGCCCTGGCGAAGGTCGACGCAGCGGCCATTGGCGGGTTCACCGTCCGGGCGGTCCTGGATCGCGCCGGAATACGCCCCGAACATGTGGACGAGGTCATAATTGGCAACGCCAGGCAGGCGGGCGGCGGTCCCAATATCGCCCGGCAGATCGCTCACAACTCGGGAATTCCCGATACCGTTCCTGCCTATACCGTGAACCAGGCTTGCGCCTCCGGCCTCCGCGCCGTGATCAATGCCTACCAGTCGATTCTTCTCCAGGAATCCCGGGTGGCGCTCGCCGGAGGGGTGGAGAGCATGAGCCGCCTCCCCTATTTTCTGCGCGAAGCGCGGTTCGGGCAGCGGATGGGGCACATCGATCTGGTGGACGGCATGTACCAGGATGGGTTCTTTTGTCCCCTTTGCGGGGTCTTGATGGGGGAGACCGCCGAGAATCTGGCCGAACCCTTCGGGATCACCCGGGAGGAACAGGATCGGTACGCCGCCGAAAGCCAGCAACGGTGTGAACGGGCCCGAGGCAGGGGTGACTTCGTCGACGAAATCGTTCCGATCGACCTGCCGGACGGCCGCGGCGGCCGGACCAGGTTCCATGAAGATGAACATCCCCGCGGCGGAGTAACCGAGAAAAACCTTTCCCGTCTTCCTCCCGTGTTCCGCGAGGGCGGCACGGTCCACGCCGGCAACTCCTCAGGGATCACCGACGGAGCCGCGGCCGTTCTCGTTGCCTCCCGGGCCGCGGCCGAATCATTGCGCCTGAAACCGATGGCCCGGATCCTCGATCACTGCACCGCCGGGGTCGACCCGGCGCGGATGGGGTTGGGACCGGTTCCCGCCATCCGGACCCTGCTGGACCGAACCGGACTTTCCCTGGAGGAGATAGACCTCATAGAACTGAACGAGGCATTCGCCGTCCAGGTCCTGGCCTGCCAGCGTGAGCTGGGACTCGATCTGTCCCGCGTCAACGTAAACGGCGGCGCGATCGCTCTCGGCCAC
>JAPUIV010000249.1 GCA_027296665.1 Acidobacteriota bacterium
TTCCGTGGAGAGGTGCCCTTCCATGAAGTGTACTTCAACGGACTGGTGAGGGACGCGCGCGGGGAGAAGATGAGCAAGACCAGGGGAAATGTCATCGATCCCATCGACGTGATTGATCAATACGGCGCGGACGCGGTCCGGTTCACCCTGGCAATCCTCGCGGTCCCGGGAACGGAGATCCCGCTGGCGCCCGACCGGATGGCAGGGTACCGGACCTTTGTCAACAAGATCTGGAATGCTTCCCGATTTGTCCTGATGAAGATCCCGGCCGGAGAACAACCTGCCCTTCCCCCGCGGGCGCGCCTCGGCCTTGCCGAACGATGGATACTCAGCCGGGTGAATCAGGTTTCCCGACAGGTGAAAGAGGCGTTGGAACAGTACCGGTTCGACGAAGCGGCCAACCAACTTTATCATTTTGTCTGGCATGAATTCTGTGACTGGTACGTGGAGTTCTCCAAGCTCAGCCTGCCGGCCGGGGAAGATGGAGAAGAAAACCCGCCGGCCAGGTGGGTTCTGGTTGAGGTCCTGGGCAGACTCCTGCGCCTTCTTCATCCCTTCATGCCATTCGTGACCGAGGAGTTGTGGCAAAAACTTCCTCCACCCCGGGACTCGATTATGGTTTCCGCCTTTCCCGAATTCCGGAAGAGGGAGGTTGATGAAAAGGCCGAGGAGAAGATGAAATTACTGATCCAGGTGATAACCAAGATCCGGAACATTCGGGCGGAAACCAGGATCGATCCTTCGCGCAAAGTATTTCTTCTGATGAAGGTGGAGGGAAAGGCGGAACGCCGGTTGCTGGAAGAGCAGGAAAAGGCGGTTCTGCGTCTCACGCGGGCCGCGGAGTTGACATTTACCGATCAATTCGAAACGGACCTGGTAGCGGCCCGGGGGGGTCTTCCCGGTATTGAGTTCGCAATCCCCCTGGCCGGGATTCTGGATATCGATGCGGAAAGGGGTCGGCTATCCCGTGAAAAAGAGAAAGTGGAAACCGATCTAAAAAATACCTTCAGGAAGCTCAACAATGACGGGTTTCTCAATAATGCGCCCCCCGAGATAGTTGCCAAGGTTCAAAAGGAACATCGGCAGTTGATTGAAAGGCGGACCCGCCTTGAGGAGAATCTCAAGCAACTCGTTCCATAGGAAAGAGGAGACAGATGGGGCTCGATCCTTCCATCCTGGATCCAATCGTGATATCGGCGCTGCGTGAAGATATCGGGGAAGGTGATCTGACCACCAAGGCGGTGCTGGACCGGCAAGGGGTGGCCCGCGCCCGGATTGTCTCGCGGCAGGAAGCGGTGCTGGCTGGGTTGGATCTGGTGGATCGGACCTTTATGCAACTCGATCCCGGTTTTCATGTGACGAGGGTGGCGAAGGAAGGAACGAGGGTGAAGCCGGGTGATACCGTCGCCCGCCTCCTTGGACAAGCGCATGCCCTTCTATCCGGTGAAAGAACGGCCTTGAACTTTCTTCAGCACCTCTCTGGAATTGCAACCCGGGTCGATCGTTATCTCCGCGCCAAGGGAAAAAACCGGGCCATCCTGCTGGACACCCGTAAGACCACTCCCGGCCTTCGTCTTCTGGAAAAATACGCGGTCCGGGTGGGAGGCGCCGACAACCACAGGATGGGGCTGTTCGACGGGATCCTGATCAAGGAAAACCACATTGTCCTCGCCGGGGGGATCACCAAAGCCGTGCAGCGCGCGCGGCGCCAGGCTCCGGCATCGGTCCCGATCGAAATTGAAGTGAGCTCGCTGGAGGAGATGGAGGAGGCGATCCGGGCAGGGGCCGATCTGATCCTTGCCGATAATCTGCCCTCCGAGCAGATCGGTGAAGCGGTTCGTATGGGACCCGCTGGAATTCGTGTCGAAGCCTCGGGAGGGATCACTCCGGATAACATTCGGAGATTCGCGGAAACCGGGGTGGACCGGATTTCCGCCGGAGGGATGATCCACGCCGCCACATGGATCGATTTTTCCCTCGAGGTGGAAGGTTGGGAGAAGAATTAGCGGCCGGTCCGGAACAGCGGGCCAGGAGTCTGCAAGAGTTTCTGCGGACCAGGGTTTTCGGCCGGAAAACCTGCTGGCACCTCCAAGTCGGCTCGACCAATGATCTTGCCGCCCGCCTCGCCGCGGAGGGTGCCCCGGAGGGAACCCTTGTGGTCGCCGACCAGCAGGAGATGGGCCGTGGCAGGGGCGGCCGGCAATGGTACTCGCCGCCGGGATTGGGATTGTATTTTTCCCTGGTCCTGAGGCCCCGGGAGTACGCACGCATTGTGCCCCTCCAGACCTTCCTGACCGCGGTCGCCCTCACCGAAGTGATCCGGGCGCGTTGCCGCCTGGCCGCCACCATCCGTTGGCCGAACGACGTTTTCATCGAGGGCCGGAAGGTGGCCGGCATTCTCGCCGAAGCGCGGATGCTCGGCAGCGGGATTCGCAACCTGGTGGTCGGCGTGGGCTGGAACCTGCGGCATCGCGCGGCCGATTTTCCCGATGACCTGCGTGGGCGTGCCACCTCGCTGGCGGCGGCGGGAATGGAGGAGGTCAATTCGATTCCTTTACTGGCCTATCTGCTGGAGGTATGGGAAAATTGGTATGAACGCTTCTCGAAGGAGGGCGCCGATTCCCTGCTGGAAGCTTGGCGCCGATACTCCCCCGAATCGACCGGCCACTGGGTTCGTGTGGCCGATGGAAAAAGGATTCTCACCGGCAAGACCAGGGGTGTTGATTCGGAAGGGGCGTTACTCGTGGAAGGGGATGATGGATGTGTGAACCGGATCCGGTTCGGAGAGGTCCAGTCGATGCTTGAGGTTCGATCCTGATGTTTCTCGCCATTGATGCCGGCAACACCAATATGGTTCTGGGGGTGTTTCAGGGTCGCCGGCTCACCGCCACCGGAAGGATCGCGAATCTGAAGGAAAGGACCATGGATGAATACGGGCTCCTGATCTCCCATCTCCTGGCCGCCAGGGGAGTGGAACCGTCGGGAATAGACTCCGTGGGTATCTCCTGTGTGGTTCCCCCCCTCGTACCCTGCCTGGAGACGGTTTTCCGCTCTTATTTCAAGGTCAGGCCGCTATTCGTGGAACCTGGTATCCGGACAGGCATCGCGGTGTTATCCGAAAACCCCCAGGAGGTGGGTGCGGACCGGATCGTCAACGCCGTCGCCGCCCACCACCGTTGCCAATCGGCAGCCGTTGTGGTCGATTTCGGGACCGCGACCACCTTCGATGCCATCTCCCAAAAAGGGGAATATCTCGGAGGAGCCATTGCCACCGGCATCGAGATCGGCGCCGAGGCGTTGTTCCTGAAGGCAGCCAAACTCCCTCGCGTTGAGATCCGCCGGCCACCCAGCGTGATTGGCCGGAACACCGTGCACAGTATCCAGTCGGGATTGTTCCACGGATATGTAGGTTTGGTTCGCTGGATAGTGGGGAAAATGAAGGAGGAACTGGCCGGCAAGACCAGGGTGCTGGCGACCGGGGGACACCTGGAGATATTTCGCGATGAACTGAAGGATTGCATAGATGAGTTCGTTCCTTTCCTCACCCTGGAAGGCCTGCAATTAATACATGAAAGAAACCCCTAATCCCCGGACTGCCGTTCCCGTTTCAGGGGAACAGGAGTATTTCGCCCGGATTGAAGGGCGATTTCAACAATTACGGGGCAGTCCCATCCTCCTGTCTCCCAAGGACTGGCTTCGGGTTTCCTCCTGGTGGAAGGATCAGATTCCCGCCAGTGTCGTCCTGCGGGGCATCGAGATTGCCTTCGAGAGGAAACACAAGCCTGAGCCGGGAACCGTCGTCCGTTCCCTGGGTTACTGCGAACCGATCATTCGCCAGGAATGGGAACGGTGGCGCCAGGAGTCGGTGACGCGCCGGTCTGCCCACCAGGCAGGTCCCCAGGCGGGGGAGGATCAGATGGTCTGGGTGCGGAATCACCTCGAGAGAACCGCGACGGACCTAAAAACGGCCTTTGAGCGAACCAAATCCCCGGCGCTGCGGGATGCCTTGCGGGAATGTTCGGGTTTCCTGAAGGAGGAAATATCGAATCTTTCCGTGTTTCATTCCGGCTCCCTGGAAAAAATGGAGCAACGTTTACTTCTCTTGGAAAGAGATCTCGGACGGATCGCCCTGCAGATTCTGGATGCCGCTGAAATCGCGCGTATAGAATCGGAGGTGGATCGAGAGCTCGCCCCCTACAAGGATCTGATGACTGGCGAAACCTTCCGGGAAACCCGGAAGGTCCTCACCGAAGACCGCGTCAGGGGTGTCTTTTTCCTGCCGCGCATATCCCTCTTTGCCCGCGCCTGATCCCCCGTCCCTTCGATCGGTACCCGTCTCCTGCCATGGCCAGGATCTATTGACCCGACCGCCGGGTCTCTGATATGGATAGACTCGTTTTACCGGTCGGAGAGTGATTGCCGGTTCAGCCGGATGGCGGAATCCCCCCCCTGGGGAGGAGATTCTTTCATGCGGCACCGTCCCCTTCTGTTTCCGGCCCTGGCGGTTCTGGCCGGTATCCTCGCGGCCGGGCACCTGATCCTGCCGGTGATACCGATCCTTCTCCTTGCCGGTCTTTTGCTGGTCCTGGCGGCAGGGTACCGCCGGAGGCCCTACCTGGGTCGATTTCTCCTGCTTGCTGCCATGGCCTCTACCGGGGCCGTTTCCCGCTCGATCCGCCCCCTTCTGTACCCCGCCGGACACCTGGAACTCCTCCTGGCGAAAGGGTGGCGTCCACCCGGGGAAACGGTTCTGCTGGAAGGAAAGGTCTGGCGTCCTCCGGAGAAAACCCCGGACGGTTTCTACCTTTACCTGGACCTGAATCAGATAGGAGCCCCGCCTGGAAAGATCCGCGGGCGAATCCGGCTGAAGGTGCCGCCCGGTCCGTATCCGGGTGGTCTGGAAATGCCCGGGGTGGGAACCGGGATCCGTCTTTTCGCCCGGTTGCGATCGATCCGCTCGTTCCGGAATTCCGGCGGGTACGACTACCGTTCCTATTTAGCGCACCGCGGGATATCCCTGCTGGGAACGGTGAAAAGCAGTTTATTGATCCGGCGATTGGAGGACGGTCGGCCCGGCTGGACCGGGATCATTCACAATTTTCGCCGCCGATGCGAGGTCGCCCTTGAGCGCATGCTTCCCGACGAGCCGGCGGCGCTAGGTATTCTGAAAGCTATCCTTCTCGGGCTCCGCAGGGAGATTCCGGAACGCGAAAGGATTCTCCTGCAGGAAAGTGGTCTGTATCATTTGATTGCCATTTCCGGTCTGCACGTGGGTTTCCTGCTCTGGGGCTGGTGGTTTTTTCTGTCGTGCCTGCGGATTCCCGGACGTATAGCGGCGGCGATGAGTTTGCCGGTACTGGTCATCCTGCCGGTCTTCTACGGTGGCGCCGGTTCGGTGATCCGGGCCGTCCTGATGGCTTCCCTGTTCTTTTCCGGAAGGTTTTTCTCACGCCGGGTAGATCCATGGAATGCTCTCGCTTTTTCCTGTCTTGTCCTGCTCCTTTTTCGTCCCGGCGAAGCGGAGGAGGTCGGATTCCGCCTGAGCTATGCCGCTACCGGTGGGATTCTTCTCCTGGCTCCCGGATGGAACCGGCGTTGGTTTCCCCGCGGTGGCTATCTGGGAAAGCTCCTGGCCGTTTCCCTGGCCGCTCAGGCAGCCACCTTTCCCATGGTGGCCGCCGAATTCCACCGAATCAGCCCGATTGCCATCCCCTTGAATCTGTTCGCCGTACCCGCCGTGGCCATTCTCCTGTGTCTCGGTACCATCGCCATTCCGACCGCGATGTTGAATCTGGCCGCCGCGGCGCCGATGGGGTGGATGATGAAAACCATCTGCGCGGTTCTCACTGGAGGCATCGAGTTTTGTCTGGGCCTTCCAGGCGCCACATGGAGAACCCCCTCCCCCCCCGATGTCCTCCTCATCGCCTATTACGGTCTCTTCCTGTCGGTCTTTCTGCTTCCGGTGCGGATCCGGTCCCGGATGCTTCTTTATGGTCTCTGGATCGCCGCCGCCCTGCTGGTGGCCGAATATCGGTCCGGAGCGAAACCGGTTCTCGGGTTTCGCTTGACCTCCCTGGATGTGGGGCAGGGCGATTCCCTTCTTCTGGAATTTCCCGGTAACCGTCGAATCCTGGTGGATGGGGGAGGGGTGCTGGGAAGAAACTTCGATCTGGGCGAGAATGTGGTTTCCCCGGCGCTCTGGAGCCTGCACAATGATTATTTCGATGCGGTGGCCCTGACCCACTCGCACCGGGACCACGCAGCCGGGCTCATGGCCGTCCTGAGGAATTTCCCAACGGAGGAATTCTGGCGCGCGCCAGGGGGCATCGCGGTCGTTTCGGGGCCGGAGCAACTGGCGCGGAAAATGGAGGTGCCGGTTCGCGACCTCCAGGCCGGCGACCGCATCTGGATCGGCGGTTCCCGGATCGAGATCCTGCATCCACCACCCGGATGGAACGCCGCGGGCCATCCCAATCCCAACGAACGCTCCCTGGTCCTGCGGATAACATGCGGCTCGATATCAGCTCTGTTGACGGGCGATATCGAGTCTGCCGCGGAGCGAAACCTTCTTCATGATCCCGGGTCTCTGGCATCGACCCTTCTCAAGGTGGCTCACCATGGAAGCGGGAGTTCGTCGGGAGCGCGGTTCCTGCGGGCGGTGCGCCCCAGGATCGGGATGATTTCAGTGGGAAGATATAATCCGTGGGGACATCCCCAAACCGCACTCGTGGAACGGCTCCGTCAAAACCGGATGTCGATATTCCGCACCGATGACAAGGGAGCGGTCCAGTTCGAGACTGACGGATGCGCCCTCACCATTTCCACTCAGGCGGTTGGCCTGGAGTTTCACTTCCCGTGCGACCGATCGAGGAAGGATGGGAAATTTTTGCCGGACCTAATCCAGTATCCGGATCGGACTGGGAATGAAGGACAGGAGGAAGATGCCAAGGCACACCCATGCGAGAAGGATCCGCCCGCGGCTCAGGGGAGCCATCTCGATTCCCACGGCCGGATGACGTCTGCCGAGAACGAGAAGGAGAACCGCCCATAGGATGTAATTTTGCCAAAACAGGGAAAAAAGGAGGAAGGCAACCGCCGTGATTCGCGAGACCACCGCGTGAAAATTTCTTGATACGGAGTAGCAGATATGGCCTCCGTCCAGTTGACCGACCGGAATGAGATTGAGGGAGGTGGCGAGGAGGCCGATCCACCCGGCCAGGGCGATCGGACTCATGGAAAGGTATTCCCCCGCATGGAGGGTGGGAAATATCAGGGCGAACATCCACCGGAGCAACAAGGGCTCTCCCAGGAGGATTGTGCCTTGGGATTGTGAGAGAGCGCTCACATCCGACTTGATCAACCCGATGAACAGGATCGGTATGGCCACGAGAAACCCGGCGATGGGACCGGCAGCACCGATGTCAAAGAGGGCGTTCCGGTCCGGAATCCTGGCACGGATGCGAATGAAGGCTCCCATGGTCCCGATGAGGGGGAAGGGGAAGGGGAGC
>JAPUIV010000025.1 GCA_027296665.1 Acidobacteriota bacterium
TATTCTGGGCAACCTGTTCGGACTCGGCGGCTTGTTTGGGCAAAGGGGGACCCGGCCGCGGACGGCCGCCAGAAGCGGGGCCGACCTTCGTTTTGATCTGGAGATCGATTTCGAAGAGTCCGTTACCGGAACCGACACCAGTATCCACGTGGCACGGATGGAAACCTGTGCCGATTGCCGCGGTTCCGGGGCGAACCCACCGGGTGCCATGGAGGGTTGCCCGAGGTGCGGGGGAAGCGGTTCCCTTCACATGCAACAGGGGTTCTTCACCCTGAGTCGAACTTGCCAGCAATGCCAGGGTACCGGGAAGTTCGTCCGGGATCCGTGTAAGGCCTGTTCCGGAGCGGGCCGGGTCCGGGCCGAAAAAAAGATTCGCGTCAAGATTCCTGCCGGCGTTGATTCCGACTCCCATCTACGTCTGGCTGGTGAAGGGGAAGGGGGAATCCGGGGAGGACCTGCCGGAGATCTTTACGTGGTCTTGCATGTGCGGCCACATGATTTTTTCCAGCGTCAAGGAAATGATTTGAATTGCCAGGTTTCGATCACCTTCACCCAGGCAGCCCTCGGCCATTCCCTGGCCATCCCCACCTTTGAGGGAAAGGAAAAGGTAACGATTCCCCCGGGGACACAGTCCGGTACCGTGTTTCGGGTCCGGGGCCGGGGAGTTTCCGAAATCAGCTCTTCCCGGAAGGGAGATCTGTTCGTCACCGTTCAGGTGGTGACCCCGAAAAGATTGAACCGGCAGCAAAAGCGGTTGCTGGAGGAGTTGGCCGAGATGGAAGAGGCCGCCGGTAGCCGGCCCAAAGATTTCATGGGAAAGGTGAAAGACCTGTTCCCGTGAAGGCTGGAACCGGCCGGGTAGGGGGATGGGCGATCTCATACCGTGGAGAGACGGTTTTTCATACGTCCTGGAGAAATCTCCGCCCAGGGAGTGGTCCGGATCCATGGGGCCGAAGCCGGCCACCTGTCCCGGGTGTTGCGGGGAAAACCGGGAGATCGGGTGGAACTGGTTGATGGATCGGGAAGGACCTATCGGGCCCGGCTGGAGAGGGTCGGAGCTGACCATGCGATCGCCCGGGTGGAAGAGGAAATGCCTTTCCGGCTGGGGGAATCGGCACTCGACCTGGAATTGATCCAGGGCCTGCCGCGGGAAAATGTCTTTGAAGAAATCCTCCGCCGGGTAACGGAGCTGGGCGTGAGCGGGATTCAGCCGGTTTGGGCCAAGCGGTGCCAGGGCCGGTTCCCGACCTCGGGCCGGAAATCGAGATGGGAAAAGATTATCCGGGAATCGGTCAAGCAATGCCGGAGGAGCGTGATCCCAGCGATCGAAAATCCGCTGGACGCCGCGGAGTTCCTGGCGCGGCCCCTCCGGGGCGAAGGATGGATCCTGGTTCCTGAGGGTGATCCCTTGAAAGATCACTTGAAACGATCCCCCGATCCGCCCGAGCGGCTCACCCTTCTGGTAGGTCCGGAAGGGGGTTGGGATCCCGGCGAAACCGCCCTTGCCCGGTCGGCCGGGTATCTGCCCTTTTCTCTCGGAAAGAGGATCCTGCGCGCCGAGACCGCCGCTTCTCTGATGGTGGCTCTAGCCCAGTTCTACTTCGGCGACTTCGGCAATTCTCTTTGACAAAATTCCTTGCCTTGTCTATCCTGTTCAGCCTGGATCCTTCCAAATTCATCCCATTTTGGCAGAGGAGGCGGAGAAATGTCGATGGAAAAGACGGAGAAGATCTGGATGAACGGGAACCTGATTCCCTGGGACGAGGCAAAGATCCATGTCCTGTCGCATGTCCTTCATTATGCCTCCGCCCTGTTCGAGGGAATGCGCTGCTACAATACCCGGAAGGGACCCGCCGTATTCAGGCTCGAGGAGCATATCCGCCGTTTGTTTGATTCTTGCCGGGTGTACCGCACCGAGATCCCCTTCACCCGTGAACAACTGAAATCTGCGGTCCTGGACACAATCCGCGCGAACCGTCTGGAATCTTGCTACATTCGCCCCCTGGTATTCCGGGGTTACTCGACCCTTGGTGTCGATCCCACCCATTGCCCCGTGGAAGTCGTCATCGCCGTCTGGAAATGGGGAGCATACCTGGGCAAGGATGCTCTGAACGATGGGGTGGATGTGAAAGTTTCAACCTGGAGAAGGATGGCCCCCGATACCATCCCATCCGCGGCCAAGGCGGCCGGCAATTACATGAACTCCCAGCTCATCAAGTTGGAGGCCAATATCGACGGATACGCCGAGGGGATCGCCCTCGATACCTTTGGGTTTGTCAGCGAGGGAAGCGGAGAAAACATATTCCTCGTTCGGGACGGGGTGATCTACACGCCTCCTCTCAGCGCTGCCATACTGCCGGGCATCACCCGGGACTCGGTGGTTCGGATTCTGACCGATCTGGGACACCGGGTGGTGGAGGGAAACCTCCCCCGGGAAAGCCTGTACACTGCAGATGAACTCTTTTTCACCGGGTCCGCCGCCGAAATCACTCCGATACGTTCCGTGGACCGGATCCCGGTCGGGGATGGGAAGCGGCCCGTCACCCAGCTGGCCCAGAAGGAGTTTTTCGCGATCACCAGCGGCGAGAAGGAAGATCGCTACGGGTGGTTGACCTCCCTGCACCCCGCCTCCGACCGCCATCAGCGGTGAGTGCCTGTCCGGCCGGCCATTTCCTTGACAGCACTGGGCCGCGGCCCTAGATTTTCCTTCTGGAGTAAACCAATTCCGGGGAGGAGTAACTCTGTGCATCTAG
>JAPUIV010000250.1 GCA_027296665.1 Acidobacteriota bacterium
TTCTCAACACTCTCAAGGAACATCTCCTTCGAACCGCGCAGCAGAATCCATCCGGTTGACATCTTCCCCGATCCGGTGCTAGCCTATCGCTCACCCTCCAGCCGAAACCCTCTGAGGCGTTAGCGGAGCCCAACTTTGGACCAATATCCCTTCCGGAAGGTAGAGGAAAAGTGGCAGCGTTACTGGCGCCGGGAGAATGCCTTTCAGGTCCGGGAGGATCCCGACCGGCCGAAATATTACTGTCTCGAAATGCTTCCTTATCCATCCGGTGAGATTCACATGGGGCACGTGCGGAACTACTCGATCGGGGACACCATCGCCCGGATGAAACGAATGCGAGGTTTCAACGTTCTGCACCCTATCGGATTTGATTCCTTTGGCTTGCCGGCGGAGAATGCCGCTCTCAAAAATAACGTTCAGCCGAAAAAGTGGACCGAGGAAAACATCCGCCGCATGCGCCGGCAATTACAGGGAATGGGGTTCAGTTATCCCTGGAATCGGCAGATCGCTTCACATCTTCCCGAGTATTATCGATGGAACCAATGGTTTTTCCTGAAAATGTACGAGAGAGATCTGGCCTACCGGAGCCGGCGGTTGGTGAACTGGTGCCCGGGCTGCCTCACTGTTCTGGCGAACGAACAGGTGGTCGACGGCCGATGCTGGCGCTGCGAGACCGAGATCCATCAGCGTCACCTCGAGCAATGGTTCTTGCGGATCACGGCCTACGCCGAGGAACTCCTGCAGGGTCTCGACCGGCTGGACGGCTGGCCCGATCGCGTCCTGGCGATGCAGAGACACTGGATCGGACGAAGCGAAGGCGCAACGATCCAATTCCCTTTGGTGGGACCAGGACCGGACCTGTCGGTTTTCACCACCCGCCTCGATACCGTGTTCGGAGCCACTTTTCTGGTGCTGGCCCCCGAACATCCCGGCCTGGAAAAGATCCTTGAATCGAGCGAACATGCCGCCCGGGTGAAGAAATTTGCCGAACGGCAGGTCGGCCGGAGTCTCCTGGAGCGCACCGCCCCGGATGGGGAAAAGATCGGGATCTACACCGGACGGGATGCCATCAACCCGTTCAGCCGCCAGCCCATGCCTATCTGGGTGGCAAATTTCGTGCTCGGGGAGTATGGGACCGGGGCCATCATGGGGGTTCCGGCCCACGATAGCCGCGATCGACTCTTCGCCTTGAAATACGATCTGCCGATCCGGAACGTGGTGGTTCCGGTCGAGGCGGAAAGGGAATCAGGTTCAGATGAGGCCTTTGTCGAGGACGGACGCCTGGTCGACTCGGGTCGATTCACCGGCATGACCAGTGCGGAGGCCCGTCAGGCGATGCTCGTCGAGGCGCGCGATGGAAACTTCGGAAATTCCACGGTCAATTACCGGCTCAACGATTGGGGAGTATCCCGGCAGCGGTACTGGGGAACGCCGATCCCAATGATCCACTGTGCCCCGTGCGGGATCGTTCCGGTGGCCGAGGCCGATCTCCCGGTGCGGCTGCCATCCCGGATCCGGATCGATGGCACCGGCGGTTCTCCCCTGGAGCGTTCCCGTACTTTCTTTCGGGTCGTTTGCCCCCGGTGCGGCGGGAAGGCGAACCGCGAAACCGACACCCTGGATACCTTCTTCGATTCATCGTGGTATTTTTTCCGTTACACCGATCCGGCGAACTCGAATGCCCCCTTCGCGCGGGAGAAGGGGAACTACTGGATGCCGATCGATCTCTACATTGGGGGCGTGGAACATGCCACGATGCACCTGATCTATTTTAGATTCTTCACCATGGTGCTGAGGGATCTCGGTTTGATCGGGCTGTCGGAACCGGCCCAAGCCCTCCTGACGCAAGGCATGGTGGTCAAGGACGGCGCCAAGATGTCGAAATCACAGGGGAATGTGGTATCTCCAGACCGCATGGTGGAAAAGTTCGGCGCCGACGCCACTCGCCTTTTCTGCTTGTTTGCCGCTCCCCCGGTCAAGGATCTGGAGTGGAACGATCAAGGCGCGGAGGGATGCTTCCGCTTTCTGCAACGGCTGTACCGCCTGGCCCGGCAGGTGGGTGCCGGCAAGCCGGCTGGATCCGCGAGCCTTCCGGCCTCGCCGGATCGCCGGCAACTCGCCATGCGCAGAAAGACGCACAAGACCATACAGAGGGTAACCGTCGATATCGAGAAACGACTGCACCTCAACACCGCGATCAGCGCCCTCATGGAACTGACCAACGCATTGCAGGATTTCGTGCAGGAGGGTATCAAGACTCCCGGAGATCGGGCCGTCGCCCGGGAGGCGCTAACCCATGCCTTTCTTCTTCTTTCCCCCCTGGCCCCTCATCTTTCTGCGGAGATCCTGTCGGAATGGATCGGTCCTGCCAAACTGGGGGTCCACCCCTGGCCGGAAGCCGATCCCAAGCTTCTCCTGGAGGATGAGGCCAGCATCGTGATCCAGATCAACGGCAAGGTTCGGGGGCAAGTCCAGGTCCCCGTCGGCGCGGGTGAGGAAGATGTGTACCGGCAGGCAGCCGCCGAACCGAGGATCGCTGCCCATCTGAAGGGACGGACCATCAACCGGAAGGTCTTCCTCCAGGACCGCCTCATGAACATCGTCCTGGGGCCGGGAGGAAAGTGATCCGCCCATGAACAAGATACGGATGAATCCTTTCGCCCGCCCGGCCGGAAAATTTCTGGCCGTTTGGGGATTCGCATTCCTGTGCGCCGCTCTGAGCCTCGGGTGCGGTTATCATCTGGTCGGACAGGGAGGTCCCCTGGCGCGGGGGGGCCAAAGGATCGGCGTACCCATTTTCGAAAACAAAACCGACCGGCCCGAGATCGAGCAACGGATCACGGAACAGGTGATCTCGGAACTCAACACTCGCACGAAACTCATTGTGAGTGGGGACGATCATGGCGTGGACACCATTCTCGAGGGAGTGATCCTGTTTTTCGGCGTTCAGCCGGTTACCATCAACCCCGACGGCAGAGCGACCCGGTATGAGATCATCGTTCGGGCCAGCGTCACGCTTCATGATCTCCACAACGACCTGTTGTTGTGGGAGGATCAGCATTTCGTGTTTCGAGGGCAGTACGACGTGGACCCGAACATACAGACCTTCGTCGACGAAGAGATCATCGCCATCGAGGAAATTGCCCGGGGATTTGCTGAATCGGTGGTGACTTCCTTGTTGGAAGGGTTTTGACCATTTGACCAAAGGAATGACTGGAACCCAACGCCCCCAGATCGCCATTCTCGATTTCGGCTCGCAGTACACTCGCCTGATCGCCCGGCGGGTCCGCGAAGCGGGAGCCTATTGCGAGATCCATCCGCCGGGGATTCCGGCAGGTGAACTCGCTCTTCACCACCCCATCGGGATCATTTTGTCCGGTGGGCCCGACAGCGTTTACGGCTCCGCCGTCCCGCGGGTCGATCCGGAGATCCTCCGGCTCGGCCTGCCCGTCCTGGGGATCTGCTACGGGATGCATCTGCTCACCCAGAGTCTCGGCGGAAAAGTTGAATCGGTTGGAGACCGGGAATACGGCGCGACCACCATTCAATTGCTGGGAAAGAGCGACCTGTTCCAGGGCCTGGGACCGACTGAATCGGTCTGGATGAGCCACGGAGACGAATCGAGGTCTCTCCCCGAGGGGTTCGTAGGAATCGCCAGGACTCCTACATGTCCCTTTGCCGCCATGGCGAACGAAGAAAAAAGGATTTACGGAATTCAATTCCACCCTGAGGTCTCCCATACCCCGCATGGCAATGCCTTGCTCCGGAACTTTCTGTTCCGGATCTGCCGCTGTGACGGAACCTGGCGAACCGATGCAATTCTCGAGGAGTGTCTGGCTTCGATCCGCGACCGGGTCGGCTCCGAGAGGGTCCTGTGCGCCCTGAGCGGGGGAGTCGACAGCGCCGTCACCGCCCTCATGGTCGAGAGGGCGATCGGGGATCGCCTCACCTGCCTGTTCGTCGACACCGGTCTTTTACGCAAGGATGAATCGGCCGAGGTGAGCCATGCCTTTTCCTCTTCCTTTCGCGGCGAACTCCGGATTCGCCAGGAGCAATCCAGATTTTTCCAGGCGTTGCGGGGGGTCACCGAACCCGAGGAAAAACGCCGGATCATCGGCCGCCTGTTCATCGAGATCTTCGAAGAGGAAGCCGATCGCCTGGAGGGCATCCCATTCCTCGCCCAGGGAACCCTTTACCCGGATCGGATCGAGTCGTTTTCGGTAGCCGGCCCCAGCAAGACCATAAAGACCCAACACAAAGTCGGAGGGCTCCCGGAACCGATGAGTTTGAAACTGGTCGAACCGCGCAGGAACCTTTT
>JAPUIV010000251.1 GCA_027296665.1 Acidobacteriota bacterium
TGGTTATGTAGAAGGGGGCGCCCTTCATTTCTTCTTGCCCTTCGCCGCCCGGTAGGCGGCGAGCGCCTCCTCCTGGACCTGTTTCAGCGGCACCCGGCGGTCCCGCGCGGCCCGCCGGCAGTCATCGAACTCCGGGGTCGCCTGCATCACCTCGCCCTGGTAGCTGGAGGCCTTCACGCCGATCCTCCCGAAACGTGTGGATACCGGGACGATCCGCTGCTCCAGTTCGATCCGGTCGGTTTCCTTGAAACGGAATCCGATCGTGGTGGTCTCCTCGAAGATCCTCCGGGTCACCACCGGCATCTTGTCTCCGGGAACGATGATCGTCACCAGGGTCCCGGGGCGGTTCTTCTTCATGATGACCGGCGTGAGAAATACCTCGCGGGCTCCGTCCTCGAAAAGCCGGTCCATCAGATGGACATAGTTCTGCGGGTTCATGTCGTCGATGGTGGTTTCGATCACCACCACCCGCTCCTCGCGAATCGACGCTTCCTTGAGATCGCCGAGGAATCCCCGCAGGAGATTCGGATGATCGGCATATTCCCGGGGGCCGGCGCCGTAGCCGATCCGGTCGACGGCCATCGGCGGGAAGGTGCTGCTCTCCTCGGCCAGGGCGGCCACCACGGCCGCTCCGGTCGGCGTGACCAGCTCTCCCTTCAGTCCGGAGGAGTAGACCGATCGACCCCTGAGGAGAGCGGCGGCGGCCGGTGACGGAACCGGTAAGGTGCCGTGTTCCGCCTTCACGGTGCCCGATCCCAGGTTCAGCGGCGAGCACAGAAGTTTTTCGATCTCAAGGGCCTCCAGACCGATGCAGGCGCCCACCACGTCCACCAGCGTGTCGACGGCACCCAGTTCGTGGAAATGGATCTCCTCCGGATCCTTCCCGTGCAGCTCTCCCTCGATTGCGGCCAGGCTCCGGAAGATGTTTCGGCTGCGCTCCTTGACCGCATCGGCAAGCCGGCTGTTGCCGAGGGCCGCCTCGATTGCCGGCAGGTTGTTGAGTCCCTTGCCGGTCCCCGCATGCACTTCGCAATGGATTCCCCGCAGGCCTCCCCGCGTGACCTCCCGGGCGGAAACCCGGTGGGCGTTTTCCCCGAGGCCGGCGAGTTCCCGGTTCAGGAGTTCCAGATCCAGCCCCAGGTCGATCAACGTTCCGAGGAACATATCGCCGCTGATGCCGGAGAAGCAATCGAGGTAAAGGGTTTTCATTTTCTTATTCCTGATTAAACCAGATTTATTCTATCACTTCATGGGACCGGCGAGGATGAGCGCGGCGCGGTCGGGATGCAGGTGGTTGCGGGCGGCATCGTTCACCTGCCGGGTGGTGACCGATTCGAGGATTTCCGGGTACCGGCGGTGGAAATCGATCCCCAGTTGATGGAGTTCGGCCTGGGCCAGGAAGCCGGCGATCCCTTCGTTGGTCTCCAGGCGCAGGGCCAGGGAGCCCGACAGGTACCGCCGTGAGTTTTCCACTTCCCGGTCCGAGGCTCCATCGCGGTGCATCCGCTCGAGTTCCTCGCGCAGCAATTGCACGGCTTTCTCCACCCGGGAGGGATTGACCCCCAGCCGGGCCAGGAAGGCGCCCTCGCCAAGGCCCGGAAGCAGTTGGAAGTTGGCGTAATAGGCCAAACCTTCCGTGTCCCTGATCTTGTGGCCGATCCGTCCGCCCATTCCGAACTGGCCCAGGACGTGGCTCATCAACAGGGCGGGGTAGTAGTCCGGGTGGCTTCGTGAGATGCCCCGAAAACCCAATGCGACATCCACCTGGGTCTTGTTGGACATCGGGAAGGTCCGGGTCGATCCGGCTTCCGGGAGATCCACCGGAGGGATCTCGACCGGTGGCGCCGCGCCATGGGTCTCCCAGGAACCGAATGCTTTGCGGGTCTCCGCGAGCGCGGTTTCCGCGTCGATGCCACCGACGATCACCAGGAAGGCGGCATCCGGGCGGAAATGCACCCGGTGGAACCCCTGCAGGTGCTCCCTGCGGATCGCCTTGACGCTTTCCCGGTAGCCGTTGACCGGGTGGTGGTAAGGGTGCCCATCCGGGTAGATTTTTTCCTGAAACCCGCGCAGGGCCACACTCGATGTGTCGTCATCTTCCTCGCCGATGCCGGTCAAGATCTCGGCTCGGACCTTTTCCACCTCCCCTGCCGGGAAGATCGGCCGTCGGACAATTTCTTGAAGGAAATCGAGGACCTCGGGGAGATGTTCCGGGAGCAGGGTCGAGCCGAGGGAAACCGTGTGAGCGTCGACCTGGTGTGAGAACTGGGCCCCGAGGTAGTCCAGGTTTTCGGCCAGTTCCTCCTTGCCGAACTTGTCGGTCCCCCGATCCAGCAACATCGAAGTGAAGTGGGCAGTCCCGGCGCCGCCGCGCGGATCGAAGAGGGAACCCGCTTTCACGGTCAACAACGCGGTAATAGAGGGTAAAGCCGGAACCGGCTGGACGATGAGGACCAGTCCGTTGGTCAGTACTTGGCGGATCGGCCGCAGGCTGTCGATGCCCCGCGCGTCCGCCCCGCCTCCCGGTGAAAATTGCAACGATCGGACCGCCGTTTGACGGGCCCTCCGCAGCCGGGGAGGCGAAGCCTGACCGATCGCCTTCGCCCCGGCATCCCCCGACGTCGGCAGAAGCCGGCCGACGGTCCGGCGCCGGTCGGAG
>JAPUIV010000252.1 GCA_027296665.1 Acidobacteriota bacterium
TCCAGCGACTCCCGTTCTATGCTGTGGACCAGCTTGGCAGGTTCTCCCTCGGCGGGGATCAGATAGTACCAGCGCCGGGTCTCGAAGGTGTCGAGCCGCAGCTTCAGGATGCGGCGGGAGATCGGGTCGAGATCGTGAAAACTATGGAACAGCCATGCATCGAGTTTCGCTGTCCGGATCGCCTCCTGGATAGCGGGGATGTCGATCGATTTCTGGACGGACGGCATACAGCCTCCCTGCATTGCGGAATCAGTTGGTTTTCTCGCGAACGACCGGCAGATCCTATCATTTCCGCCTGTGCCATTCCAGCTGGAATCGTTCGAACTTCAACCGGCCCCTCCCCGCGGCATCGTCATTCCCGCTTCCCCTCGCCCGGGTCGAGATGATTCCACCATTCCGGTTCCTCCTTGAGCCACCGATCGAACCAGGCGAGGATCGATTGGCTCCAGACCACCCTCTGGTCATGTTTCAGGATGTGGTGATCCTGTCCCCGGATGCGAATGTACTCCACCGGCCGGCCGAGGAGTTTCAAAGCGGTGTACATCTGCTCGCTCTCCCCCGGCGGAACGTTGGCGTCGGCCGTGCCGTGCAGGAGGAGAAGCGGCGTGTGAATCCGGTCGGCGTGGAACAGGGGGCTCTGCTCGACATATAGTTCCCGGCGGTTCCAGGGGTAGCTCCCGGCGCTTGCCACCGCGCTGTAGCTGTACCCCCAGTACCCTTCGCCCCAGTAGCTGGTCAGGTTGCTGATGCCGGCATGGGAGACGGCCGCGGCGAAACGATCGGTCCGGGTCACGAGGTACTGGGTCATGAAGCCGCCGTAGGAGGCGCCGATGCACCCCAGGCGGCCCGGATCGACGAATGGATGCGCTTCGAGGAAGGCATCCACTCCCTCGAGGATGTCTTCGGCGGCGTACTTTCCCCAGGCGTTCACGTGCAACGCCGCGAACTCCTGTCCGTACCCGATCGTCCCGCTCGGTTGCGGCACGTAGACGACGTAGCCGTGTCCCGCCCACCAGTTCTTCGGATACCGCCCGCCGAAGTCCCGGGATACCGGCAGGGTGCCGCCGTAATAATAGATGATGGCGGGATAACGGCGCCCGGGGTCGAAATCGGGGGGATAGTAGACCCGGCCCTCGATCCGGACGCCACGAGAATTGACGAAGTCGAACGGCTCGACCTTCCCCAACCCGACATGGCGGAAGGCGCCGGCGCCGGGGTCGGCGAGCAGCCTCGGTTTTCCCGACCTGAGATTGCGGAACCAGATCCCCGGAGGCCGGGTGGCGTCCGAACCCGAATAGATCGCGGCGGGAGTGTCCCGGGCGATCCGGATCGACCGCGCCACCTCCACGCCGGTATCGATCCGGGTGTAGCGCAACCGCTCCGGGTCGAGACGGTAGAGATTCGAGCGGGATCCCTCCAGGACCTGCAGGTAAATGTTTCCGTCGCCGCGGTGCCAGGTCATGGCGGAGACGCTGGGATCGAAATCCCGGCTCAGGGGGACCACGCCGCGGCCGCCCAATTTCATAAGAAATAGCTGCCCATCGTAATCGTTGGCAAGAACATCCGCCGGGGTGGTCCTGCCGGCGCCGTCGAAGGCGTCGGGTCCGGCCAGAAGCAGGATCTCCGTCCCGTCGGGGGACCAGACCGCGTCGTTGACCCACCCACCCTCGTTCAAGGTTTCCGTTTCCAGGGTGATCAGGTCGAGAAGGTGGATCTCGTTGCCGACGAATGGCCTGTTGCGGTAATCATCCGGACTGCGGAAAAACAGCAGGCGCCGGCTGTCGGGGGAGAACGAGCCGGGGACGGTGGTGAGCCGTCCCGCCGTCAGGCGGCGGCGGGCGCCCCCTGCCACCATCACCTGGTAGAGGTAACTGCGTGTCCGCCAGTCGCGCTGTCGATCCTGAAGACCGGTCAGCCTCTGGATGCCGATCTTGTCCTCCGGCGGCTCTTCCGAGATCTGGTAGATCACCGAGCGGCCGTCGGGGGCCCAGAGATACTGGCCAAACTGCTCGACGGGGCCCAGGATCTCCCGCGTGGCGCCATTGTCGAGATCGGTGAGCCAGAGGGTCGATTGGTCCTTTTGATCTCCAGACCCGCGCGTGACATAGGAAAGCTTCCGGCCGGCCGGGGCCCAATCTATCGAGCGCATGTCCAGGCCGCGGAAGGAGCGGAGAAGGGAACCGTTTCCGGTCCTCCGGATCTCCACCCAGGATTCCGAAGCATCGGTGCCCGGCAGGATCCGCCGGATCCGGATCGCGGCGAGCGATCCGTCGGCAGACAACGTCGCGTCCGATGGCCGCGGGGCGTCCAAGATCTGCGCCAGGGACAAGGGATGTTCGGGGGAGGTCGAGACGGAGATCGCCCGGATCAGGTCTATACCGGCCGATTCCAGCCGCGCGCCGACCGACCATGGTTCCTTGGCAGCGGGATCCCGGAGCGTCTTGATCAGCAGAAGATGAACGCCCGGTTCCAGATCCAGGTGGACCGACAGGTCGTCCGGATCGGTGGCGACGGTCTTGCCGTCCAGATCGATCCGGAGAAGATGCCCGCCGAGAATCTTCAGATCCGCGGACGCGAACTTCCTGGCCCGGATATAGGTAGCCAGCCAGGCGGCCGCCCCTCCGTCGCCGTCGAGGGAGACCCTCCCGGTCTCGCCGCTATTAATATGTCTCCATTCCAGGCGCACTTCCGGGGACCAGGCCAGGACGTCCCCCTCCTCCGGGGCCATACCGGGGCGGCGGACCTGGTCCGCCGCAAGGAGGTCTTTCATGGAAAAGGATCCTGGAGTTTCTCCGTGGAATACCGGCAGCGGCGCCGGGGCCGGTCCGAGAAGAAGCCATTCGGTCAGGGGGATCGAGGTTCCGGCCGGTTCCTCCGCCGCGTAACCGGCTCCCGGAAAGGGGATTGACCCGAGGATGACAGCGAGGAGAAGAACCGGAACGGTCGCGGCGGTTCGGCGGGACGGATCGATCGGGCTCATGCAAAACCTCAGTTTTTTAGTAATTCTTCGATGAGGGCCACTATCTCTTCATATTCCCGGTTGCAGGTCTGATGGTCGGGCCAGTGGTTTCCCCCCGGGCCGGGGTGGAACTCTCCGCCCGGGTGCACGTAGCGGATACGGCCGTTGCGGTCGACCAGGAAGGAGACCGATGTCCAACCGCGTTTCCGGGAGTCGAGCCACCATCTGCCCAGGGCAGTCCAGTCGGCGTCCAGGGCCACCGGAAAGAGGAATCCGAATCTATCGGTGCTGCTGCGCAACCGCTCCAGGCTGGCGTCTCCCGGCGGCTTCGGATGGAAGATGCCGATCACCCGCAGTCCCCGTTCGCGGTAGGACCGATCCAGTTCCCGGAGGACCGGGGCGGTGGCGGCGCAGAACGGGCAGGTGTCGGTCCACCAGTGCACCAGGACCACCTTGCCCCGCAGGGCTGCGATCTCCAACGGGTCCGAATTCAGCCAATGCTCCAGATCGAACAGCGGCGCAACCGTGCCGATCAGGTCGTCGCCCGCCTCGCGGCGCGGGGCCGCGCCGGCGCAGAGAATGGCGGCCAGTAGCAGGATCGCCGCGGTTTTCCATCTGGTTCCGGTCATTCCGTT
>JAPUIV010000253.1 GCA_027296665.1 Acidobacteriota bacterium
TTTTCTTTAAATATTTTTTTTCCTTGACTCCGTAGCCGGCTCCAAGGATAAGGTGGAGAGGGTAATTCTGGAGGATTTATCAACCATCGTGTTTTAGTTGTGATTTCCACCGGTTTGCTGACTCTCGCCGCCACGGTACCGGCCCAGGCCCAGATCGTTGCCCCGGCCGGCCGCACACTGTTCAACCGCGGCGTGATGCTCCGCAGCTTCGTGCGCCTGGACAACTTCCATGAAAGTGCCCCCGGCGTCCAGGTGCGCCGCGTGGTCAACCCGTACGCCCTGATCTGGGGAGCCGCCCCGAACCTGAGTCTCAGCTTCGTTGTGCCCCTGGTGGTCCTGGATCGGGATGCCCCGGGCAACGGGTTGCTCGATGACACCAGGACAGGAACCGGTGATCTTTCGGTGTTCGCCCGGTACGATCTGGTACTTAAAAATGTCCCCGGCGGCTCCACCCGCCTTTCCCCCGAGTTCGGCGTGAAGTTTCCCACGGGAGGAGCGTTCGGGACCGGCTCGACCGACTTGACCGGGACCCTGATCTTTTCCCACGTACGCAACCCTCACTGGCTGGTCACCGATATCCAGTTCGGCTACAAGACCACGGGAGACAACAAACTTCGCGCCGGCAACCTGTGGCGAATCGACCTGGCCTACCTGTACCAGTTCCCTCCCCGAAAACCTGGCGGCGGCGGGGGACTCCTCTTCGACTTCGAATTGAACGGGATCTTCTCGGAGCGCTCCCGGATCCAGGGGGCCGAAATCCCCGGTTCGGGAGGCGATCTCCTCTTCTTCACCTCGGGCATCGAGTATTTTCTTTCCCGGCGTTCGATCCTCGAGCTGGCGGTGTCGGTCCGGATCCACGAAGACCTCAATGGTTCCCAGGATCGTCCCACCGCCAGTCTCATCGCCGGCTTTCGGTGGCTGATGTGATCCCGGCCAGGCTTCAAGTCATTTTCGCGATCCTGGGCATCCCTCTCCTGGCCGCCTGCGGCACTGGATCGACCCCGGTGAAATCGGCAGCCGGCCCCCGGTACCGGCTGGTGAACGAATGGGGAAAGACCGGCACCGGTCCGGGGGAGTTCCGGGGAGTCCAGGGACTCGCCGTTTCCGAACAGGGGGAACTGTTCGTGGCGGACGCCGAAAACTGCCGGATACAGGTCTTCACCGAAAGGGGAGAGTTCCTGAGATCCTGGGGTGCGTGCGGCGAGGAACCGGGAAATTTTGTGAGACCGATCGATGTGGCGATCGGCCCGGGCGGCCAGATCTACGTCGTCGATTTCATGCTGGATCGGGTGGCGGTGTTCGACCAGGAGGGCCGTTTCCTCCAGCAATGGGGAAAACCCGGAACCGGCGCGGGAGAGCTCTCCTCCCCCTCCGGCATCGCGGTGGACAGACAGGGGTCGGTTTACGTGACCGAGTTCTACAACCACAGGCTGCAGAAGTTCTCCTCCGAAGGAGCGCCGCTGCTCCACTGGGGCGGCGATGGCCACGGGCCCGGGCAGATGCACTACCCCGCGAAGGTGACCACCGGCCCGGATGGCCTGGTTTACGTGGCCGATGCCCATAACAATCGGGTTCTCCGGTTCACCCCCGCCGGGGAGTTTCTTTCGACCTTTGGTTCGCCGGGCACATGGAAGGGGCAGTTCCAGGATCCCGTCGATCTGGTTGTGGATGGTGATGGCGGTATTCACGTGGCCGACAGCGGAAATTTCCGTCTGCAATGGCTCCGCCCGGACGGGGAATATATTACCGACTGGTCGTTGCCGGATTTTGAAGGAGTTCGAATCCAGTCGCCCCAGGCGATCGATCGGGGACCGGACGGGATGCTGTACATCAGCGATCCTTCCAGAAACCGGATCTACAAACTTGAACCTATCTCTGGAGGTGAAAAATGAGAGAGAAATTCGGCCAAATCTTTCGATCCGCACTGATCGTGCTGCCTATCCTTCTTCCCGGCGCGCCGGCGCTCATCGCCCAGGTGGAAACGGCCGAGATTCACGTGGATGGAATGACCTGACCGCTTTGAGCATACGGGGCCGAAAAGGCCCTTAGGCGCCTGGAAGGCGTCGCTCAAGTTCAGGTAGATTTCCAGGAAGGGAAGGCCGATCTGGTCGCCGACAAAGGTGGAACCTTCAATCCGGCCGGGATCCCGAAGGCGCTCAAAAGAGCAGGATTCAAGGCAGGCGACATCCAGATCACCGCGGCTGGTAAATTATCGAAGGCAGGCGGCCTTCTTGCCCTGGAGATGCCCGGGGCGGTGAAGAAATTCGTCCTGGCCGGGGGGAAGGGGATCGAATCGGTTTCGAACCGGCCGGAACTGATCGGTACCCCGATCCGGGTGACCGGGAAACTGCATCGGTCCCACGCGGAAAAACCGCCCGGAATCACCATGGAGAAATGGGTGCTTATAAAGGACGGACCGCGTTGACCGTGAGTCCCTCCAGGTTTTCCAACTTCCCCACCACTCCGGTAACTTCCACTCGGGTTCCGGTGTGAGCTTTCGCGGTTTCGAAGGGTTTAAAGTCTTTCATGCCGGCGTAAAGGATGTACACCTTTCCCTCGTCGGTCAAAAGACCTATTGGTTGCCCATTTTCCACGCACATGATGGCGCATTTCTTGTGACCTCCCCCCTTTCCCATCGCTCCATGGGAAAGAAGACAGGCCAAGCCGACAATCTTCCCCTGGAATTTCATATCCTTATCGCCTGAGACGCCCGGGGTCCAGAGAAAGAAGATCATCCCGAGTGTCAATCCAACGGCCGAAAAGGAACTCCAAAACGTTTTTTTCTTCATCGTCCTCCTCCTTTTTGTGCCAAAATTTTGGGGAACAACCATTTTCCTGGGTCATATGATTAATCATGTTCAAGTGGGGTTACCCGGATTGATAGCACCCGGATGACTCCGGTGCCGTCCAAAAGCAACCCGATGTTTCCGGGCGGAGGAGGAGTCATGTGGCCATGCAACAGGACCTTTTCGTCCACAAAACCCTTGAGGTGCGAACCGACAACCGAGACCGAGAGGATGATAGGTCGTCCGGAAAATTTGAAATCTTCTTCATCAATTACCTTTCGCGTTCCTTCTTTGAAGTGAACGAGCGCCAACTCACCTTCACTTGAGACCTCAAACACACCGGCTTCCTCTCGACCTCGAACGTGATGAGCGATCCCCACGGTGCCGCTGAAACGGTTAAGATTAAGATTTGCTTCCACCTTCACGTCATTGAACGTGCCTGGGAGCACGAGAAATGCCCGACCTGAAACTTCCAAGGCCAATCCGCCCTCCTCAGCACTCAAATCGGTGGCGGGAATCACTATTCCAGCCGGAGTCCCCTCGACAGGCTTCAGAATGGTTCCCAGGGCACCTAGATCACTGGGCAACGGAATCCACACCAGGGAACCATCTTCAGCCCTGGCAAGACGGGTTTCAGGGGATTCCGACGGCTCGCTTGCCACGCTCTCGCCGGGAAAATGGAGGGAAACGTTCTTGGGAAAAACCACCGCGACTCCGTGACGGTAGACCAAAGCACCTCCGCGGTCCGCAGTCTCGACGAGCAGCCACTGCCCCCCGATCGCCGCAAAGAGTAAGAAGAGGCGTAGGGGGTGCACGCGAATTAAGGATTGTGATCTTTCCCACCAGGAGAGCCCGATTCGAAGAACCCCGATGGCAGAAAACGCCAGTAAGGTGAAGAAGGCCCAATCACT
>JAPUIV010000254.1 GCA_027296665.1 Acidobacteriota bacterium
CTCGATTCGAGCCAGACCTCCCTGTTGGGTGAGATCAAGGAGAAGAAGAAACTAGACGATAACTTGAAATCCCAGCTGGACGAAATGCTGAAACGTTTCCAATCCGAAAATTTTTCCGAGAAAAGATTTCAAAGTGGCTAACCTCCGGGACCTCCGCAGGCGCATCCGCAGCGTCAAGAACACCCAGAAACTGACCAAGGCGATGAAGATGGTCTCCGCGGCCAAGCTGCGCCGGGCCCAGGAACGGATCCTGGCCGCGCGGCCCTATGCCGCGAAGATGCTCGAGGTGCTCAACAGCCTGGCGAAGCGGGTCGATCCCTCCCGCCACCCCCTCCTGGCGCGGCGCGGCGATAAACGGGTGGAGGTCGCGGTGATCACGGCGGAAAAGGGCCTTTGCGGCGGGTTCAACACCAATATCATCAAGGAGGCCATTCTCTTCCTGCAGGATCGTGAAGGTGTCACCCTCAACCTGATTGGCCGGAAAGGCCGGGATTTTTTTCGCCGCCGGACGTACGACATTCGCAGGGAACACGTCGATATTTTCCGGCAGCTTGATTTTTCCCATGCCGCCCGGATCACGGAGGACCTGATCTCCGCATACGTGAAGGGCGAGCTCGACGCGATCTACCTGATTTACAATGAATTCAAATCGGTGCTGCGGCAGAACGTGGTGGTCGAAAGGCTTCTTCCGGTCGGCGGCCTGAAGCCGATGGAAGAGGATCCGGCGGAGGATTACATCTACGAACCTGGCTACCGGAAACTGTTTGATCGATTGCTCCCCAAGCATATCGAGACCCAGATCTACCGGGCCCTTCTGGAGTCCTCCGCGGCGGAGCAGGCGGCGCGGAGGACCGCAATGGATGGAGCGACCCAAAACGCCGGAGAGATGATTCAAAAACTGACCCTGGTAATGAACCGAGTTCGGCAGGCCGCCATCACCAAGGAGATCATCGAGGTGGTGAGTGGAGCGGAAGTCCAGTAGAGGGAGATACACGATGGCGGAAGTGAAAAGCAATATCGGTAAAGTGATCCAGATCATCGGGCCGGTAATCGACCTGGAATTCGAGGCAGGGCATTTGCCCAGAATCCTGCACGCCGTGAGAATCCAGCAAGAAGGCGGCGGCAATCACCCCGCGATCGACATCACGGCGGAAGTTCAGCAGCACCTGGGAGAAAGCCGGGTCCGCTGTATCGCGATGGAACCGACCTTCGGGCTGGTCCGGGGGATGGAAGCGATGGATCTCGGGAAACCGATAACGGTACCGGTGGGACCCGGCACCCTGGGCCGGATGATCAACGTGCTGGGCCGGCCGATCGACAACAAGGGAGAGATCAAGGCTTCCCGTTACGATCCGATCCACCGCGAGGCCCCCAAACTTGTCGAGCAGAACACCAAGATCGAGATGTTTGAGACCGGCATCAAGGTGATCGACCTGCTGGAGCCCTATCTGAAGGGTGGGAAGACCGGACTGTTTGGAGGAGCCGGTGTCGGAAAGACCGTCTTGATCATGGAGCTGATCCACAATGTGGCGACCAAGCACGGGGGATTTTCCGTTTTCGCCGGGGTGGGGGAACGGACCCGCGAGGGAAACGATCTCTGGCTGGAAATGAAGGAATCAGGTGTCATCGACAAGACCGCCCTGATCTATGGTCAGATGACGGAACCTCCCGGGGCCCGGCTCCGGGTGGGGTTGTCCGGTCTGACGGTGGCGGAATACTTCCGGGATGAGGAAGGCCAGGACGTGCTGCTGTTCATTGACAATATCTTCCGGTTCACGCAGGCGGGGTCCGAGGTTTCCACTCTTCTCGGCAGGATGCCTTCCGCGGTGGGCTATCAGCCGACTCTGGCCACGGAACTGGGAGAGCTTGAGGAACGGATCACATCCACCCTGAAGGGATCGATCACCTCCGTGCAGGCGATTTACGTGCCGGCTGACGACCTGACCGATCCCGCGCCGGCGACAACCTTCGCCCACCTCGATGCCTCCACGACCCTGTCCCGCCAGATCGCGGAGCTCGGAATCTACCCGGCGGTGGATCCCTTGACCTCGACTTCCCGGATCCTGGATCCGCGCATCCTCGGAGAGGAGCATTACAAGGTTGCCAGGCAGATTCAGCAAATCCTGCAACGCTACAAGGATCTGCAGGACATCATTGCCATTCTCGGCATGGACGAGCTGTCCGAGGACGACAAGATCATTGTTTCGCGGGCGCGAAAGATCCAGAAGTTCCTTTCCCAGCCCTTTTTCGTGGCGGAACAGTTCACCGGGATCCCTGGAAAGTACGTGCCGCTGGCGGAATCGATCCGCGGGTTCTCCGAGATCGTCGAGGGGAAACACGACGAACTTCCCGAACAGGCCTTTTACCTGCAAGGAACGATTGACGAGGTCCTCACTCGCGCCGAGGAACTCCGCCGCGCCGCCTGAATGGCGGAGGAGAGATCATGCTCCCTGAAAAGCTCCGCCTGGAACTGGTAACACCCGAGAGGCGCGTCCTCGCGGAAGATGTGCAGGAGGTGGTGCTTCCAGGCGAAGTAGGTTATTTTGGCGTCCTTCCGGGCCATGCTCCCTTGCTGAGTTCACTGGAAATCGGCGAGATGATGTACCGGATAGGTAACCGGAAGGAATTCCTCGCGATCAGCGACGGATTCGCGGAAATTCTTCCCGAAAAAATTATCATCCTTGTGAACACCGCCGAAAAGGCCGAAGAGATAAATTCAGAACGGGCCCGCGGGTCACTCGGGCGGGCCCAGGAGAGACTCCGCAAGTGGGAATCGAATCTCGATTTCTGGAGAGCCCGAGCCAGCCTGCAAAAGGCATTTATCCGGATCCGGGTAAGTGGAAAGATTTCCTGAGGAAATCGGTGCCCGGACGGCGACCGCCGCGGTTGGGGGGAACCCTGATCCTGGCGGTTCTGGCGCTGGCGGCCGCGGGCGGGAGCCTGCGTTGCCGCCCGGCGAATCGGGAGATCATTGTCGGATCGATCCTTTCTCTTTCCGGAGAAGGGGAATATTACGGGAAGCATATCCAGCAAGGAATGAATCTCGCGGTCGAGGAACTGAACCGGCGGGGCGGGATCCAGGGGCGGCCTCTCCGGGTCGTGTACCGGGACAGCCGTTCCCGCCCCGAGGCGGGGAGGATTCACGCCGAGGATCTGTATCGAAACCTCCGGATTCCCGCTATCATTGGCGCCGTGCTGAGTTCGGTAACCTTGGCGATTGCCCCCATCGCCGAATCGGAGAGAAGGATCCTCCTGTCTCCGGCGAGTTCGAGCCCGAAGATCACCCAGGCCGGCTCTTTCATATTTCGAAATTATCCCTCTGACGTACTGGAAGGCGCCTACATGGCGGAATTTGCCTCCCGGGAGCTCCACCTGCAACGGATCGCCGTTCTGTCGGTGGACAACGAATACGGCAAGGGGCTGCGGGAAATTTTCCGCTCCCGGACCGAAGCGACCGGCCGGAAAGTTATCCTTGATCTGGAATTTCCCCAGGAGGAGTCCGGCTATCCCTCCCTGGTATCCCGGATCAAAGAGATCGATCCCGACGGCGTTTATCTCATCGGCTATTATCGGGAAGTCGCGCGGTTTTTGAAGATCTACCGCCGGGAGGGAATCGATGCGACGATTCTCGGGGTGGCGGGATTTCATTCCGGGGAATTGTTGCGTCTGGCGGGCGAGGCGGCGGAAGGCGTCATTTTCCCTTATCTCAGCTTCGATTCGGAAAGTGAGGATCTTGTGGTCCGGAGGTTTATCCGGGATTTTCACGAGGAGTACGGTAACGCCCCCGATGACTGGGCCGCGCATGGTTATGACGCGGTGATGATTCTGGCCCAGGCGATTTCACGAGCCGGAATGGCGGCTGAGGGGATCCGGGACAGCCTGCGGGAAATGACGGCATTCCATGGTGCGGCAGGGATCACCCGATTCGACGAAAATGGCGATGTCGCGCACTACCCGCGGATCTTCATCGTGCACGGGGGGAAATTCGTCGCCTACAAGGATTATCTTTTCCAGCGCGGCCGGGAGGAAAATCCCTGAACCCGTATCTCTCGATCATCATTCCAGCCTTCAACGAGGCCGGTCGAATCGGCCCCACCCTGGATCGCCTGCAATCCTATCTGAAGTCGGTTCCATTCGAATCGGAACTCCTGGTGGTGGATGATGGCAGTACGGACGGGACTGCCGGGGTGGTTACCGCCCGCCCGAAATCCGGTCTTCATTGCCGGTTGATCCGGAACGACCGGAACCGGGGGAAGGGGTACAGCGTCCGGCGCGGAGCACTGGAAGCGATCGGGAAATATCTGTTGGTTTCCGATGCCGATCTTTCCACTCCCATAGAGGAGGTAGATCGACTTTTTTCCCCGGTGGAAAAAGAGGGGTATGCCATGGCGATCGCCTCCCGGGCCCTTCCCGATTCCCGGATCGAGGTGCGGCAGGGTTGGATCCGTGAACGGATGGGGAAACTGTTCAACGGCATCATTCAGGTGGTGACGGGACTGCCGTTTCATGACACCCAGTGCGGTTTCAAGCTGATGGATCGGGAAAAGGCATTACCCATTTTCGAACTCTGCAGGATCGATCGATTCTGCTACGATGTGGAACTGATCTATCTGATGTTGCGGGCCGGAATGCGGGTGGCGGAAGTGCCGGTCCATTGGCGGAACTCCTATCCGAGCCGGGTACGGATGGGACGGGACTCCGCTAGAATGCTGTTTGATGCATTCCGGATCGTGGCGATTCACTCGCGCCGGCGGTCGGAGTCGGGGAATTGAAACCAGTTAGCCTGGAGGACGCCGCCCGCGTGGCCGAGGAGGCCCGCAGGGGCGGCAAGAAAGTCGTTTTCACCAACGGTTGTTTCGATCTGATCCATGCCGGGCACGTGCACTGCCTGGAAATGGCCCGTAAATGCGGGGGCATCCTGATCGTGGGTGTGAATAGTGATGAATCGGTACGCCGTTTAAAGGGCCAGGGCCGTCCGATTCTTCCCCAGGCGGAACGGGCCGAGCTCCTGTTGGGGATGAAGGCGGTCGATCTCGTCTTCGTTTTCGATGAGGATACGCCCCGGGAATCGATCTTGAGTGTCCGCCCCGATCTCATCGTCAAGGGAGGTGATTGGAAAATGGAGAACGTGGTTGGGCGCTCCGAAGTGGAGTCGTGGGGGGGCTCCGTGAAGATCATTCCCCATCGCCCCGGGACTTCCACCACCTCCATCCTGGAAAGGATCCGGGAACGGTTCGGCTCCAGGTGACGCGGTGACCGATCCGTTCCTCCTTCCCCTGGCGATCCCCTCCCTTTCCTCCCTAGTCGAGGCGATCCAGACTGAAGGGAGATCCCCTCACCTCGGCGGGATCTCGGGAAGCGCCGCCAGCCTGATCCTGTTCCTGATCGGGCGGAAAACCGGCCGATCGATGTTGATCCTTTGTCCCGAGGATCCGGTCGCCGACCGTTTGGCCGCCGATCTGCGTTCCTTCCAGCGGATGATCCCCGCGCCCCCCGGAGGCGGGGAGGAGATCGTCTCCTTCCCCACACTGGGAGCCGATCCCTACCAGGGGCTTCCTCCCCATCCCCAGGTGGGCTGGGAACGGGTCGATTTCCTTCTCCGGGTCGGGAGCGGCAACCGCCGGTCCGAGAGGCGCGGGATTTACCTTTGCAGCGGGCCATCCCTTCTCCAACCCCTGGTGCGACCGGGTGACCTGGAAAAGATCATCCTGCGGGTCAGGGAATGGCAGGAGATATCCCCGGATCGGTTTCAGGAAACCTTGGATGCGGCCGGCTACACCCGGGTCGATTTGGTTACCCAGCGGGGGGAATGGAGCCGCCGTGGCGGGATCCTGGATGTTCATCCAGCCGCAAGCGCCGATCCTGTGCGGATCGAAATGTATGGCGATCAGGTGGAATCGATCCGTACATTCGATCCCTGTACCCAGAGATCGATCACCCGGATCAATTCATTCGAGATCCCTCCCTTCCGCGAGTTTCCCCTGACCCGGGAAAATCTGGACAGGTTGATTCCGGTCCTGGAACGAGCCGATCGACAGAGTCGCGAATCGGGCGTGGAAAGCCGGGCCGAGGCACTCCGGAACCGGGGCTATTTCATGGGAGTGGAGGCGTTGGCGGGGCTGGTCTATGCGGAGAAATTTTCGTTGTTCGATTGGCTCGATCCGAAAACGATGGTGGTCGCCGTTGAACCCGGCGAGTTGAAGGAAAAAGTGGTTAAGGCCTGGACCGGCCTGGAGTCTCGCGTCCAGGAAGAGGAAGATCCCGCCTTGCCGCCTCCCGAAAGGCTGTACCAAACCCCCGATGAGATCCTCCCCCGGCTCGAGGGCGTCCGGATGACCTTCGAAGAACTCGCCGACCCGGAGGAAAAAGATCCGTTCCGGGTTCTTCAGAGATCCCATCTCCCCATCCCGGGACGGATGCCGGATCTTTTGAAGCGGATCCGGGAATCGGCCCGTGAGGGATGGTGGCAACTCTTGCTGCTGGATACCCCGGGCCGCATCAGCCGGATAAAGGAGATCCTCGGTGAGGAAAATATTCCGGTCGGGGAAGTGGTCGGGGGGGGGAAAGGAGGGATCCAGATCCGCGAGGGGTCTTTGCACAATGGGTTCGAGTTTCCCGAGGCCCGCCTCCTCGTCTACAACGAGGAGGAGATCTTTGGTTCGGTACACCGCCCCGCCGCCGCCTCGAAGGGAAGGGCGACCTTTCATTCCGACTTCAGAGATCTGCGGAACGGCGATCTGGTTGTGCATGCGGAGCACGGCATTGGCCGGTTCCTGGGACTCGAGATGCTGGCCGGGAACGGGCAGGGGGAGGGAGAGTTCCTGGTGCTGGAGTACCGGGATGGCGATCGTTTGTTCGTCCCGATCGTCCGCCTCGACCTCTTGCAGCGGTATTCGGGTTCGGGAGGAAGTGTCCCCAGGCTCGATCGATTGGGGGGCAAGTCCTGGGAAAAAACCAGGACCAAGGTTAAAGGAGCCATGCGGGAAATGGCCGGCGAGCTTTTGAAGCTTTACGCGGCCCGGAAGGCGGACAAGGGACACGCCTTTGCCCCCGACACACCCTGGCAAAAAGAGCTGGAGGATGCCTTCCCGTTCGAGGAAACTCCCGACCAGGAACGCACCATCATGGAGGTGAAGCGGGACATGGAGCGGGAGGAACCGATGGACCGGCTCCTGTGCGGAGACGTCGGATTCGGAAAAACGGAAGTGGCCTTGCGATCCGCCTTCAAGGCGGTGATGGACGGCCGCCAGGTGGCGGTTCTTGTTCCGACGACGGTTCTTGCCTTTCAACACGATCGAACCTTCAAGGAACGCTTCGCCCCTTTCCCCGTCCGGGTCGGCATGTTGAGCAGGTTCCGGAGCCGGCAGGAACAGAGGGAAACTCTGGCCGAACTGGAGACCGGGAAGATCGACATCATCATCGGAACGCATCGCCTTTTGTCGCGGGACGTTCGATTCCTGAACCTGGGGCTGTTGATCATCGACGAGGAACAGAGATTCGGAGTCAAGCAAAAGGAGCGTATCCAGGCAATGCGGCACGACGTGGACGTCTTGGCCATGACGGCCACGCCGATCCCGAGAACCCTGCAAATGTCGCTTGCGGGGATCCGGGACCTGTCGGTGATTGAAACACCTCCCCGGGATCGGTTGGAAATACAGACCAACGTGGTGCCGTTTAGAGAAGGCGTGCTCACCGCGGCGATCCGGAATGAACTGAGCCGCGGCGGGCAGATCTATTTTGTCCACAACCGGATCGAATCGATCGCCTCGATGGCCGACCTGATTCGGCGCATCTGCCCCGAGGCCCGCATCGGGATCGCCCACGGTCAGATGCGGGAAAATCAACTCGAGAAAACAATGCTGAGTTTTGTCGAAGGGGCCTTTGATATTTTGCTGTCGACCACGATCATCGAAAACGGCTTGGATATTCCCAATGTCAACACCTTGATCGTGAACCGGGCGGATCGATTCGGACTGGCGCAGCTGTATCAACTCCGGGGCCGCGTGGGGCGTTCCCGGCAAAAGGCCTATGCCTACCTTCTGGTACCGTCCTACCGGGTTTTATCGGAGACCGCCAGAAAAAGGCTCCGCGTGCTTCAGGATTTTACCCAGCTGGGGTCGGGATTCCGCATCGCCGCGATGGATCTGGAGATCCGGGGGGCGGGAAATGTCCTTGGCGGCCAGCAGCACGGCCACATCGCCGCGGTGGGATTCGACACCTACGTCAAGCTTCTGGAAAACGCCGTTCGGGAACTCCGAGGGGAAGAGATCGTCCCGGACGTCCGTCCGGAAATCAATCTCCGGCTCGATTACACCCTGCCGGAAGATTACATTCCCGAGATGCATCAACGCCTCTTCCTGTACAAGAAGATCTCCTCCGCGGGAGGGCCGGAGGAGCTGGAAGAGATCCGGAATGAGACGGAGGATGGATACGGCCGCTTGCCGCCCACGGGAGTCCTCCTGTTCGAAATGGCGGGCTTGCGGTTACAGGCCGCGAAGATTCCCATACAGGCAATGGAGTGGTCCGGGGGGTTTCTCCGGATCCGGTTTGGGGAACTCGAATCCGGGATCCGGGAAAGAGTGATCGGGTCGATTTCGGAACATCCGGAGTGGCGCCTGACCCCCGGCGGGTCGCTCCTGATCCCCGCCGCGGGGAAAGGAAATGATCGCATCATCCAGGCTCGAGCCGCCTTGATGGGTTTGATTTAGTGTGCCATCATGAGATGGCCGGGTAGGAGGTGATAGTGAGGATTGAAGGCGCCAGCAGAATGAACGGACCGTTTACTCCGGCTGCCCGCGTCTCGGTGATATTCACCTTACTGGCCGTTCTGACGGGTTGCGGCGGGTCGCGGAATGAGGGAAGGGCAGGCGATACCGAGACTCCGATAGCCCGGGTGGGGGAGAGAACCTTGAGCGGGCGGTCGTTCCAGGAATATCTGGTGGATGTCTTCGGTTCCGCGGACGAGGTTCGGGAAGGAGATGAGTTACTGAGCCGGATCCTGGACCAGTTCCTGGAAGAGCAGCTGTTTCTCGAGAAGGCAAGAAGATTGGACCTGGAAACGGACGAGGAAATGGCCCGGGAGTTTCTCCAGGCGATGTCGCCGCGGATCGACGATTCGGACGAAAAAGGCCGGGAGCGGTTCCTGGATAAAGTCCGCGCCTCCCAGCTGACCCGGAAATTGAAAAACCTGGTGATCGCCGAGAGGGTGAAGGTCACACCCGCAGAAGTTGAGGATTTTTACCAGAGGAATCCGGACCAGTTCCACCAGGCGACGGTGATTCAGTTGCGGCAAATTTTGATCGACGATCGGGAAAAGGCAGAGGAGATCCATGCCGACTTGTTGAAGGATCCGGATCAATTCCAGGAATTGGCGGAGATCTATTCAGAAGCACCCGACAAGGGCTTGACCATGGCCGTCGAGGAGACAGATTTGCCCGAGGAGGTCCGGGCCGCTTTGGCCGGCGTTCAGGAAGGCGGCCTCAGCCCCCTGGTTCAAGATCCCCAGGGCTACCAAATATTTCAACTGGTACGGAGGCAGAGGGAAAAGGAACGGCCCCTGTCGGAAGTTCACAAGATGATCGAGGGCATCCTGTACCAGGAAAAGAGCGAGCGGGTCCTCAAGGCATACCTGCGGGAGCTTCGTAGCGAAATTCCGGCTGAAATTGTCACGGAAAACCTGAACTTCCGGTATATTGAGAGGCGATGAATGCGGGTGCGAAGGGCCGGTTTTTTATTCATTCTCACCGGAATCGGCCTGCTTTCCCTGTCTCTTCGCGCCGAGATCATCGAGGAAATCGTGGCGAAGATAAATGATCATGTGATCACCAAGACCGATATGGAGGAGCGGGAAGGACTTTTGATCCAGGATCTCTTCCAGCGGTTCGCCGGAGAGGAGCTGGATGAAAAACTGAAGGAGGGAAGGGAGAATATCCTGAGGGATATGATTGCGGAAATTCTTCTCCTGGAAAGGGGAGAGGCGATCCTGGATATGGCCAAGGTTCGAAAAACCCTGCTGGATGAGTTCATGAATCGGCAGGGAATCAAGAATCGGGAGGAACTGGAGCGACTTTTGAAACAGGAAGAATTGACCATGGATGAGTTCCTAAAATCAATTGTCCGGGTCGCGGTCCCCCAGGAGATTCTGAATTTCGAAGTCCGGAATAAAATTCGGCTGGAAGACGGAAAAGCTCTGGCTTATTACGAAGAGAATCAGGAAAAATACCAGATTCTGGAAACAGTGGAGTTTCGCGAACTCGTCCTTCTTGCCGGCGATGAAAACCGTTCGGCTGTTCAGGATCGAATAGCCGGCTACCGGGAAGAGGTGTTGGGGGGCGCCGATTTTGAGGAACTCATCCGGGTCCATTCGGAGGCCCCTTCCCGCGCGAAAGGGGGACTCGTCGGCCCTTTCCAGCAAGCGGATCTGGTGGAGGAGATCGCCAACGCCTCCTTCTCCCTGGAGGATGGAGAATTGAGCGAGGTCCTGGAAATGGGACACGGATTCCATCTGCTCCGGATGGAACATCACATGGAATCCCGGATCGAGCCTTTCGAGGCGGTCCAGAATGATATCCGGACCAAGCTCCTGGACCAGGTCGTGGATGATGAAATCCATGCCTACATCCTGGCCATCTGGCAAGAGAGTTATGTCTTCATTTATCCCCACTACCGGGATCATCTGGCCATCGAATTCCTGGACATTTCCGATTCGGCCGGCCGCACTCAAACCGCAGCCACCCCTTGATTTTTTTTGTTGATTGATCTAGAATCAATGCAGTCGCTCACCTCGAAAAGCTGAGGAAAAGCTGAGGGAAGCCCGAAGAAGGGTCAAATCTCCCGAGAGTTTCAATTCCTGGACACGAAAATGCCAAATCGAAAACTCATCCGGCCAAGCGGGTTCCCCCTGCCCAACCTGTCCAACCTGTCCGACAGAAGGGAAAGGAGCCCGAGTTTTCGATTCCCCACCCGCCGAAAGCAGGCTTCCGGCGATCAAACGAACGCCGAAAGCTTCTACTATCTCAAGCAGATGGGAAGCCGGACACCGATGATTGTCCGGCTTGCCAACGGCGAGGAGCTGTTCGGGGTGATCGAATGGTACGATCGAAACTCTGTCAAGGTAAACCGGGACGGCGCTCCGAACCTTCTGGTAATGAAACACGCCATCAAGTACATGTACAAGGCGGAAGAACGGTCCCGGTCCCGGTCGTAATCGGTTCCCGGCCCCCTCGATCATCTTGTTTTTTTTGCATTTTCCAGTTCTCCGCGAAGCGGGTTCCTTTTCAGGATCGCCAGCATCCGCCGGTGGATCTCCGGGTTGGCTGCCAGGATTTCTCCGGTGTCAAGATGGGTGTTGGTTCCCCGGAGGTCGCTCACCTTCCCGCCTGCCTCCTGCACCAGAAGGGTTCCCGCGGCAATATCCCAGAGAGAAAGCCCTCTTTCCCAGAAGCCGTCCAGCCTGCCGCTGGCGATGTAGCAAAGGTTCAGGGCTGCCGAACCGTCGCGCCTGATTCCGGAACAGGCCCGGAACAGACCGGTGAAATCGAGCAGGAACTCATCCAGGCCGTCCGGGTTTCGGAAGGGGAAACCGGTCACCAGGAGAGCCTCCGGGAGATCGGTTCGGGTGGATGCCCGGATCGGTTTTCCGTTGAGCCGGGATCCCGCCCCGAGTTCGGCATCGAACATTTCCCCGCGGGTCGGATCATAAATAGCTCCCGCCAGGATCCGGCTTCCCTGAAGAATGGCCACCGAAACCGAAAAACAGGGATAGCCGTGAATAAAATTCGTGGTTCCGTCCAGCGGATCGATCACCCAGAGGAGGCCATCCTGGTTCCCGATTTTCAGCGATTCTTCCGCGCAGATTGCGTCGCCGGGATGGCGTTTCCGGAGAAATTCGACAATGACTTTTTGGGACTCACGATCGGCATCAGTGACGTAATCCCGGCTCCCCTTGCGGACAATGGTGCGGGGGCCCTCCCTGAACTTATCGAGAAGGATCTCTCCGCCCAGCCTGGCCGCCCGGATCGCCGATTCCTTCCGGCTCCTGGCGCTTTTGTTCATTGATTTTCCCTGTCGTTTCTCGAGAGGGAGCGGGGATGGGATTTCCGGTGCACCTCCAGGAGGTGGGAAGTGCTCAGGGAAGTGTATCTCTGGGTGGTGGAAAGGGAGGCGTGTCCCAGCAGTTCCTGGATCGAGCGCAGATCGGCGCCCCGTTCCAGAAGGTGCGTGGCGAATGAATGGCGCAACCCGTGCGGGGAGATCGACCGGGACAGCGCGCAGTTCCTGATGTGGCGGTCGAGAATCCTCCGGACGCTCCGGTCGGAAAGCCGGCCTCCTCTTGCGTTCAGGAAGAGAACCCGGTCCGGCCACCGCCCCTGGCGGTCCCGGCAGTCCAGGTACTCCCGCATGGCGATCTCCGCCTGCCGGCCGAAAGGCACGATCCTCTCCTTCTTCCCCTTTCCAAGGACCCGGATGAACCGCTGGCGGAAATCACAGTCATCGCGCGACAATCGTACCAGTTCCCCCACCCGGATCCCGGTTGCGTAGAGCAGCTCCAGGACCGCGCCGTCTCGCTTGCCCAGGAGGGTGCGCCGATCCGGGGCGGCCAGAAGGAGGCTTACTTCCGTTTCGGTCAAGTGTTGCGGGATATGTTTGGGGAGTTTCGGCCCCGACAACGAATCAGCCGGGTTGATGGGAAGTCGTCCAGAACGGGCCAGATGGCGCAGGAACGATCGGATCGCCGAGAGTTTCCGGGCGACCGTGCTCTTGAGGTTTTTTTTATCGTAAAGGGTGGCCAGAAATTGCCTCAGAATCGCCGCGGTCAGAGTTTGGAGAGTGAGGCGGGGAACCCGCTCCTCCAGAAAAGACCGGAATTCGATCAGATTCGAATGGTAGGCCCGGCAGGTTTCCTCGGAATAACCCTTCTGGTAGCGGAGATGCCGGATAAAATGATCGATCTCCTTTTGCATCCCGTTCAAGGGTTAGCGCCCCATCTTAATCGGGAACCGGGATCGTCCCGGTGCGCGCGGTGGTCGCCCTTCGCTTCCTGGATCCTGAGCACATGGCGCGGACGACCAACGCGCGCACCGCTTAGGAGTCAGTTCAACTTTTCGCTCTTCCAGTATCTCGTTCCGGCGATATCGGCCTGGAGCATGAGACCCCCTCCGGTCATCTGAAATATTGCCAGTCCGTTGATGAAGGTGGCCTCGGCGTTGGCCCCCTTTCTCCCGGCAACGGCATTGGC
>JAPUIV010000255.1 GCA_027296665.1 Acidobacteriota bacterium
GATCTCCAGGCAGAGAAGGCGATATTCGATCCGCGCATAGGTCCGTCCCCGCAAGGCATAGCGCTCCAGGACGCGGGCCCGGCCACCGTAGTTGCAATCCCGGGGCAGGTTCATCGGGTTTTGAACCGCTTCCAGGAACAGGTTCATGACGGTTTCGGTGCGGATCTCCAGGACGAACCAGGGGGGCAGTCGGTCTACGGGCGAAACGTCTCCCGCACCAATTCCTCCCCAGGGGGAAAGGAGGATCCCGGCGAGAAGGATTCCCCTCATGGCTTTCATCTCCGATTGGATCGTCGTCCGGAACCGGTCAGGACCGATGCCCGGTGGTTTCTTCCCGTGATGTGGTTGCGGATATCTCCTCGAGGACCTCATCGATTCGATCGATCCGGTAGGCGGTCTGCATGGAACAGAACTTGGGGCCGCACATGGAGCAGAATTCGGCCTCTTTGAAATAGTCCTGGGGAAGGGTCTCGTCGTGCATCCTCCGGGCCGTCTCCGGGTCCAGGGACAGCCGGAACTGCTCCTCCCAGTTGAAGGCGAAACGCGCCCTCGAGAGCGCATCATCGCGGTCCCGGGCGCCCGGATGCCCCTTGGCGACATCGGCGGCGTGGGCGGCGATCTTGTAGGCGATGACCCCCTGCTTGACATCTTCCTGGTTGGGTAGGCCGAGATGCTCCTTCGGAGTCACGTAGCACAGTAAGCTGGCGCCGGCATATCCCGCCATGGTGGCGCCGATCGCCGAGGTGATGTGATCGTAACCGGGGGCGATATCGGTGACCAGGGGTCCGAGGACGTAGAACGGCGCCTCGTTGCAGATCTCCTGCTGCTTTTCCACGTTCATGCGGATCTGGTCGAAAGGAACGTGGCCGGGTCCCTCGACCATCACCTGGACGTCGCGCTCCCAGGCCCGGCGGGTGAGCTCGCCGAGGGTCCGCAGTTCGGCGAACTGGGCCTCATCGCTGGCGTCCGCCAGGCATCCGGGCCGGAGTCCGTCGCCCAGGCTCAGGGTCACATCGTATTTCCTGCTGATCTCGAGGATCCGATCGTAGTGGGTGTACAGGGGGTTCTCCTTGCGGTGATGGATCATCCAGTGGGCCAGGATCGATCCTCCCCTGCTGACAATGCCGGTGATCCGCTTCTTGACGTGGGGAATATGACCCAACAGGACCCCGCAATGGACGGTCATGTAATCCACTCCCTGGCGGGCCTGGTCCTCGATGATGTCCAGCAGGAGATCCGCGGTCATCTCCTCGACCTTGTCCAGCTGCGCCACCGCCTGGTAAATCGGCACGGTGCCGATCGGCACCGTACTGGCCTTGATAATGGCCGCACGGATCTCGTTCAGGTTTCCTCCGGTGCTGAGGTCCATGACGGTGTCGGCGCCATGATGGACCGCCAGGTGCAGTTTTTCGACTTCCTGGTCGATCTCCGAGGTGACGGTGGAATTGCCGATGTTGGCGTTGATCTTGGTGGTCAACGATTTCCCCACACCCATCGGATCCAGGCTGGAGTGATTCACGTTGGCGGGAATGATCATCTTTCCGCTTCCGAGTTCCTGGAGGATCTTCTCCACGGGCATCGATTCCCGTTCCGCCACCCGGGCCATCTCCTCGGTCACGATTCCCCGGCGGGCAAAATGCATCAGGGTTGCGCACTTCTCCCGGCTCCTGTCCTTGCGATTTAGCATCTCCGGCTCCTTTCCCCGTCGGTCCCAGCGGACCCGGGCAACCCGATCACCCCAATTCCTTGAGCGCCTGGAGGACCTCCTCAGCGTGGGTCTCCTCGTTGACCGGATCGAACACCTTCTTCACCTTCCCATCCTTGCCGATCAGGTAGGTGACCCTTTCGGCCTGGCCCTTGGGAGACAGCACTCCGTAATTTCCACTCACCAGTTTATAAGAATCCGACAGGAGGGGAAACGGGATGGAATGTTTCTTCGCAAACTCCTCGTGGGACTGCAGGGTGTCGACGCTGACCCCGAGGACCTCCGCTCCCAGCTCCCGGAATTCCTGGATCCGGTCCCGGAATCCCTGCGCCTCCTTCGTACAGCCGGGTGTGTCATCCTGGGGATAGAAGAACAGAACGACGGTTCTGTCTCCAACCAAGTTGCTGAGCTTCACTTTCCGTCCCGGCGGCGCCATCAGATCAAATTCGGGCGCCGGTTGGCCGACCCCTATTTTTTCGGTCATTCGATTTATCCTCCCGATCGGTGGTTTCTCCGGTTTCTATTCTAACCTATGGATGCCAAAGGAAATTCAATTGTTAAAAATTTCTTGTACATTTTATGACCATTTTGGTAGTATATCGTGCCATAAAGGGTTGGAGAGGTAAAGGTCCAATCTTTCCGGGAATCACGCCATGCGAATCAGCAAAAGAGGCGAATACGGGTTGGCAGCAGTTGTGTATATTGCTTCCAAACCTGCCGGATGTCGTTGCCACCGCGACGAGATTGCCAGCAACTGCGACATTCCCAAGAAATACCTCGCCCGGATCCTGTGCTGGCTCCGGGAGGCCGGCATCCTGGGGGCCGTCC
>JAPUIV010000256.1 GCA_027296665.1 Acidobacteriota bacterium
GACCGGGTGATCGCGGTCGAAGAGGAACTCACGCATGAAGAATTGCACCGGTGCATCTCGATATGCAACAAAATGGGAGTCCCTCTCAACCACACGGCAGGCCTGCTGGCGGTGGTGGCAAAGCGGATTGAAATGACGGAAATCGGCGGCGCTCTTCTGGTGGAGGTTCAGGGTCTCGAATTCACAAAGTTCCAGCATTTGGTGAAGCGGTGCTTCGATTTCCTGGCCGCTTCGATCCTGCTTCTCCTCCTCTCTACACTGTTTATCGTTCTCGCTCTCCTGATTCCCCTGAGCTCGTTCGGCCCGGTGTTTTTCGTCGCCCCCCGGGTGGGTCGGGGCGGGCGATACTTCCCTTGCTTTAAATTCCGCTCGATGGAATTCGATGCCGAAAGCCGGCGGAAACATCTCGGGAAATGGAATGAGAGGGGAGGGCACTTGTTCAAAATATCATCGGATCCTCGCGTCACCCACTTGGGAAGGTGGATTCGACGTTTCAGTATCGATGAGTTGCCGCAGCTGATCAATGTTCTCCGGGGTGAAATGAGCCTTGTGGGACCCCGGCCCTTGCCGGCCCGGGATCTCGATGGCGACGGCCTGAGCCGGGGGTACCGGTTTTGGGCGAAGGAACGCAGCAAGGTAAGGCCGGGGATCACCGGATTGTGGCAGGTGAGCGGCCGAAGCGAACTCCAGTTCGATCGAATGGTTCGCCTGGATGTTGCCTACGTGCGAACCTGGAGCGTGTGGCTCGATCTGCAGATCCTGTTCCGGACAATCCCGGCGGTCTGGGCGGGTCGGGGCGCTTGTTGAACGGCTCCACCTGGAAGGGAATGTCCCGCCTGCCGAAGCCTGCAGGTGGAGCGGTCGGGTCCATTAATGAAACCTGGATGGGTCGTGGTCTGTGGGCGGTTCTCGAGCAGGGCCTGTTCGCTACGGGGAATTTCATCCTGACCATCCTGTTGGGACGGTGGCTCACCCCGGTCGAATACGGAGCGTACGCGCTTGCCTTCTGCATGTTTTTGTTTCTCATGACGATCCACACCTCATTCCTCACCGAGCCGATGCTGGTGTATGGCGCCGGGAAATACAGGCGGCAGTTCCGTCGGTATTTCCGGTTCCTGCTCTGGGGACACTGGGGCCTGAGCCTGATCCTGTCGTTGTTGTTCATCCCCGCAGGTCTGATTCTCCAAAAGTATCTTCAGGTTTCCGTCGGATCCCTGTTCACCGTACTCGCCCTCGTTTCCCCCATGATTCTGTTCCTGTGGTTGACCCGAAGAGCCTATTACGCCCAGTTGAGAACCCATGTGGCAGCGGTCGGGGGAGTGCTCTACTTCGTCGTAGTTGTGTCGGGGGCCTTCCTCCTCGATCACTGGATCCCCGCATCGGCGGTGAACGCTTTTCTGATCATGGGTTTCGCAGCGACGCTTTCGGGTCTCGTCCTGTACCACCTGATGGGGGAGGCAAGATGCCAGGCTGCGCCGGAACCGGGTGCGGGCGAGGTGCTGCGGGACCATCTTGCATTCGGAGTGTGGGCTGCGCCGACCACTTTGGCGATCTGGATACCCGCGAACCTCGGATTCCTTCTCCTCCCTGTCTGGCATGGCCTGGAAGCTAGCGGGGGCCTGAAGGCGGTGTCCAATCTGCTTCTCCCGGTTCTTCATGTCACGTCCGCAATCGGAACCCTTCTGGTTCCCGCTCTCGTGCAGGTAGACGGAGGGTACGGAACGGAGCGCTTCCGGGCGCGGGCCCGAGTGGCGGGAGCCGGGCTCCTGTTGGTGGCGGTTCTGTTCTGGACGTTCCTGACCGTCTACCGATCGGATCTTCTCTTTTGGTTCTACGGGGCATACACGGAATACGGCCCTCTCTTGATTCTCATTGGGTTGGTCCCGGTGTTGAATGTGGGGGGAGTGGTACTGGCCGCTTGTCTCAAAGCGGGGCGGCGACAGGATTTGGTGTTTCGCGCAAACCTTACAGCGGCCAGTCTGGCGGTCGTGATCGGGATCCCCCTGGTGTCGATCTATGGCGTGGCGGGAGCGATCGGAACTCACCTCCTGGCCCTCACGGGCGGGGCGATCCTGATGCTTCTGTACTACCGGCGCCTGTGCAGGGAAGAACCAGCGAAGGGAAGGATCTACAAACTTAATGAGGAGTCCCGGTCATGCTGAGCCTGGTTTCCCGGCCGCGGAACGAGGTGTGGCAGGGACTCCTCGTCCTTTTCCTTCCCCTTTTGGTGGGATTAGCTTTCGTTGCATTGGACCCTTTCTACTATCCCTTTCTGTTGATTCTGTTGCTCCTTGGTGGTTTCGCCGTTTATAGCCTGGTAAAGCCCGGACCATTCCTTTTTTTGATCCTTTTTTCCTGCAGTCTGGGAGGTCTATTGCGCAACCTCGGAAGCGTGTCCCTGTTCTCGACCGACCTCTCGTTGTCGGGATTGATCTTTGTCATGTCTGCCGCGATTGTTCTTTTAAATCTCGCTCTGAACCCGGGCAGTATTCGGATCCGCTGGATCTATCTGCCGCTCATCCTGTTTGCCGCCTGGGTGGCGCTCTGCTGGGTTGTGAGCCCAAACCGGGGCCAGGGAGGGAAGGATTTCCTTTTTTATGCCACTCCCGTCCTTGTCCTGGTTTTCCTGGATCGGGTCATTCGAAAAGAAGAGTTTGCCTGGATGTGGAGGTTGGAGAAATTTTTGTTTTTCCTGTCGTTCCTGCCATCCGTCCTGTTCGTGATACTTCTTGCAATGGGAGGGTCATTTTTCAGCCGACGGGGCCTGGAGGGAGTCCTCGGTCCCCGAACCATTTCCCTTTTTCTCCTGGTGATGTTGAGCCATGCGGTCGCAGCGCTGCGATATTCCCCCCATTCACGCCTTCGGAGGGTGGCCGGGATCGCAGTTTTTCTTTCTGCCGGGACGATTTTTGCCACCCTGTCCCGGACGGCCGGCATCCTCTCCCTAATCCTGATTGCCTTTCTGTGGATCAGACCGCATCGGAAACGGGACCTGATCAAGGCGGCGATTGCGGTCCTGGTCATTTTCGCCTTCCTGATCCTCAATGTTTCCCTTGTTCGGGAGAGATTCCAGCATCAGGACGCCGGCCGGAACTTTGATCTATGGCAAGGGCTCGATACCGCGGGTCGGAACAATTTCTGGCCAGCTACTCTGCAACACGCCCTGCAACGGCCCCTGACTGGCTGGGGCCCGGGAAACTCCCGGTTTCTGCTCGGCGACAAATTTCCGACTGGAAACGGGAAGGGGTACCACCCCCACAACGAATACCTGCAGGTCCTGCACGATCTCGGCCTCATCGGACTGGTCCTGGTGGTCACCGGGTACCTCCTGCTACTCTGGGAACTTCGGCGTCGGTGGGAATCCTTCCACCTCAGGCAACGGAATCGGGCGGCCCAATGGAATCTCGCCGCGCTTCTCTCCCTGGCGGTGATCGTCGGCTCCGCCCTGACCGACAACACCTTTCACTACGGGTTCGTACTCTGGCCCGCCTTCACCCTGGTCGCCACCGCACTGAGTTTCTCCCCGGCGGCCGGGCAGGAGCCTGACAGGAATTCGCCATGAGGCGACCCAGGGTCCTGATCATCGGCCATTACGGCGGCCACAACACCGGCGACGAGGCGATGCTCGGCGGACTTTTACGGGCCTTGCCGGCGGAATGGAAGGGGAATCTGGTCATTGCCCGGAAGGGGGGCGGGAACGGGGTCGCCTCGGAGGGCAGAGAGCTGAACTACGTTCCTTGCCGGTTTTTCCCTCTGGCGCGGCAGGTGTTCCGGTGCGAAGGGGTGGTATTGGGGGGAGGTACCCATTTTCACGACGACTACGCGCAGGCGAGATACCTCCGCCATTTTCTCTACATGGCGAGAATCGTGGCGGTTTCGTGGCTCGGACACCTCCTCGGCAGGCAGGTGCTCTGGCTGGGGATCGGATTTGGACCTCTGAGACGACGCTCCGCACGTTACCTGACCGTTCTCGGGTTGCAGAGTTGTGATTGGATTACCGTCCGCGATGAGGCGTCTTTTCGTGAAATTGCCCATTGGGTCCGGCCGGGTCGGCTGGCGAGGACTTTTGACCTCGCGGCCCTGCTGCCGGTTGGGTATCCGCCGTGGCCGTCCCCGGCGGAGCGACCCTTCCGATTGGGAATCTCGGTGACCTCCGCCGCCCGGAGCCGTTCCGCGGGCAGGGAAGTCGATCGGCGGTTCCATGAGACGGCTCTGAAGGCTCTCGGACAGGTGTACCGGGAGTTCCCGCGATTGCAGATCCGGATTTTTGTTTTGCGCGGCGGCAAACGCGAGGACGACGGAAACCTGAGTTTCAGCTACTGGAACCATCTCCGCGAGATCGATCCCCGCCGGGTGGAACTGCGGAAATACGATCCCGATCCGGCCCGTACCCTTCGGGCGGTCGCGGGTTGCAGCCATTTTCTTGCCACCCGCTTCCATGCCGGCCTAATGGCCTACCTCGCCGGCTGTCGGATGCTCCTGGTGGCCTATCACCGGAAAGTGCAGGACCAGGGGCGGGAACTGGGTCTTCCGGAACGGGCCGTCATTCCGGTTCGGGAGAGACCCGGTGGCCCGGATCTTCTGACCTCCCTCCGGGATCTCCTGGACGACTCGCCTGCTTTCGTGGCCGGGCTTGCCCGGTCGGAGGCGATCACCCGGGCGCGGGCGAACCTGTTGCCGTTCCGGGAACCGATATCGGGGCACCCGATACGGACAACCGGGGGATCAGAATGAAACGGGTTCTGGTGGCGATACAGACGCCCGTCTTCGGGGGCCCCCACAACCAGCTGAATCGTCTCGCAGAGCCTCTGCGGGCCCGGGGATGGGAAACAGTCGGTCTGCTTCCTTCCGAACCGGGCAACGGGTCGGCCCGGCTGGAAAACAATGGCATCCCCGTGCTGAAAACGCCGATGCACCGGATGCGGGCCCGGTGGGAGCCCCGATTCCATTTCGAGTTTTTGTACCGATTCCGTCAGGAAGTGGAATCGATTCGCCGTATCCTGAGGGACCAGCGAGCCGACGTCGTCCAGATCTGCGGACTGATGAATCTCCAGAGTGCTTTCGCCGCCCGCCTGGAACGCATTCCCCTAGTTTGGCAGTTGCTGGGTACCTTCGCCCCCCGTCCACTCCGGTGGACCCTGATGCCGTTGGTTGTGCGGATGGCAGATTCGCTGATGACCGTCGGCCCGCAGGTAACCCGCGCCCACCCGGGAGCGGGTCGGTTTGGCAACAGGCTGTTCGAATTCTTGCCTCCGGTCGATTGCAGCCGGTTCCGGCCTGATGACCGGGAACGGCTCCAGGCCCGGAAAAAACTCCAGGTGCCGGCCGGGGGGGTTCTGATCGGTACTCTGGGGAACCGGAATCGCATCAAGGGTCACGAATTTCTCGTCGACGCGGCGCAGATCCTCCGGCAAGGATTCCCGAACCTCTATTTCCGGGTCCTGGGATCCTTCACGTCCGCCAACGCCGGGTTTTACGCGAAGCGGGTGCATAGACGGGTAATGGATCTCGGATTACATGCGGACCGCCGCTTCGCTTTCTACGATCCGGGGAGCCGGGTCGAGAATTTCCTGCCAGGCTTCGATTTGTTCGTCCTTCCTTCCCGACAGGAGGGGACGCCCACCAGCCTCATGGAAGCCATGGCGAGCGGCCTGCCCGTGGTCGCCACTGATGTCGGGAATGTGAGGAAAATGATTGAGGAAGGGGTTACCGGGTTCGTGGTTCCCCCCAGGTGCCCGGAAGCTCTCGCTCGCCGTCTTGCCGATCTGCTCCGGGAACCGGGACGGGCCATGGAAATGGGCGCCGCGGCCCGTCGGCATGCGGTCAAGAATTTCGATGTCGAGAAATGTGCTGATCTCCACGTGCAAGCATACCGCAAGGCGCAGGAAGTCCGGCTCGGAAACCCGTCCGACCGGGGATCCCTCCCGGTCTCTCTGCGGGCGAATCGATAGGAGGAAAAAATGAAGGTGACGGGAATGCAGTCCCTGGTGGGCGAAGGGGGCTCACGGACTCTAGCCCCGGCAACCGGGGAATATGGGAACCGGCGGGAATCGGAACGCCGGTTCCGGGTTCTGGGAATCGGAGTCGACGTATTGCAGATCCCCAATGCGGTGGACCAGATGAGCCGGTGGATAGATGGGGCGGAGGCGGGCCGGTACGTCGCCGTGACCGGAATGCACGGAATGGTGGAGTCGTATCGGAATCCACGGATGAAACGGGCGCTGCGGGCCGCGGATTTGGTGGTACCCGACGGAATGTCTCTCGTTTGGCTGGGAAGATGGAACGGGTTCCGTCTCCGTCGTAGGGTGTACGGGCCCGAATTGATGTGGGAGTTCTGCCGGAGAACCCGGCACCGTGGGTTTCGCCACTTCCTTTTCGGCGGGCCCCCCGGTGTGGCCGAGGAGCTGGCCGACCGAATGGCCGATACATTTCCCAGCCTGAATGTTGTGGGAACCCACACTCCTCCCTTCCGGGAAGGGAACGAGCCGGAGCCTGAATCGGTCCTGGATCGGATCAACAGGACAGCCCCCGACATTCTCTGGGTGGGCCTCAGCACCCCCAAGCAGGAGATTTGGATGCACGAGAACCGGGGCCGTTTGAATGTGCCGGTTCTGGTCGGCGTGGGGGCAGCATTCGATTTTCATACAGGACGCGTTCGGCAATCTCCGGTGTGGATGCGGGAACACGGTTTGGAATGGTTGTGGCGCCTTCTCCAGGAGCCCAGGCGGTTATGGCGGCGCTACCTCCTGGGGGGCGGGCAATTCGTTCTGCTTGTGGGAATGGAATTTTTCGGGTTCAAAAAGTTCGATTGAAGAAGAGGAGGCAAGAACCATGGATTGGAAAAACAGGCCCGTCGTCGTGACCGGCGGGGCTTCCTTCATCGGTTCGCATCTCGTGGATGCTCTCGTCCAACGAGGCGCGATGGTCTGGGTGGTGGACGATCTCAGCAGCGGCAGGCTTGAGAACCTGGAGGATTCCCTGAAACAGGGCCGGATCGAATTCATCCAGGCGGATCTGCGGGAGCCTGGAATCGCCGAACGGATCATGAAGGGAAAGGCAGTGGTGTTTCATCTTGCGGCAGATCACGGTGGACGGGGATATGTCGATTTGCACCAGGCCGACTGCGTCGGAAACCTCCTGCTGGATAGCCTCGTCTTTCGGGCCTGCCATACGGGAAAGGTCGAAAAAGTGGTGTACGCCTCATCGGGTTGCGTGTACCCGAATCATCTACAGAACGATCCGGAACAGGATCTGTATCTCAAGGAGGAAATGGTCGGTCCCCCCTACGATGCCGACAACCTGTACGGGTGGGCGAAATTGATGGCCGAAATGACGCTCCAGGCTTTTTACCGGGACTACGGGATGAAATCGGCCAATTGTCGGTATTTCACCGTTTACGGGCCGCGGGGAGTGGAAAACCACGCTGTCATCGCGATGATCGCCCGCGCCTTCCTGGAACAGGATCCCTTCGTGGTGTGGGGAACGGGTGAACAGATACGAAACTGGACGTACGTATCCGATATCGTACGCGGCACCATACTCGCCGCGGAGAGAATCGACGATGGCGCGGCCGTCAATCTCGGTACCATGGAGAGGGTCCGGGTCCTGGATGCGGCGCAGGAAGTCCTGCGATACACCAAGCGGCGAACAAGGATCCAGACTCGACCGGAGATGCCAACCGGTCCCTACAACCGCGTGGCCGACAATTCTCTGGCAAGGAAGCTCCTGGACTGGGAACCCGAGGTGAAGTTCCGGGACGGACTGCACCGGACGATCGATTGGTATTTTTCAACCAAGAAGGTGGAGGAGGTTCGCCGCGAGTTCGAGGCCAAACTCACCGGGAGGTAGTTGCGCGTGAATCATGGGATTTCCGGGTGGTTCGGGTTTGGGCGGGGACCGGGGCGGTTTTTTTGACGGGGTCTTTCCGGATCAGAATGAGCCGGTTCCGGTCTTCGATTCTCCATTCAATCTGCTCTCCCTTCTGGAGGTCGAGGGCCTCCGCCAGGGCGGCCGGAAAACCGACGTACCATTGTCGGGAGGTTTTTCTTTGGATGAGTTGAATTC
>JAPUIV010000257.1 GCA_027296665.1 Acidobacteriota bacterium
CCGGGAGACCGGAACCCGATTCCTTCACCAAGATTCCGGATCGTTTGCGGGAGGCCACCGATGGTTTTTTCCAGAGTCGTGAGTCGATCCTCCCTGAAACTGCGGGCGCCCCCGGTCCCGGCCGCCTGGAACGGGAACCTACCGGTTCCCCGGTCCAGGCGGAATTGGAGGCACCACCCATCCGGAGCCTCGCGCAATACCGTGATAGCTTCATTATCGGATGTGACGCGGAGGGTCTGCTGGTGGTGGATCAACATGCCGCTCACGAGAGGATCCTGTACGAGCGGTGCGTGGCCGGATTCCCGGATAGTGAAACCACGCGACAACAACTTCTGTTCCCCAAAACCCTCGAGCTCACCGCCACCCAGATGGTAGCGTTCGAAAGCGCCGCGGAAGAGATCTCCTCCCTGGGGTACCGCCTGGAACCGTTCGGCAACCGCGGGATCCTGATACGGGAAATCCCCGCGGTTGCCGATGTGGAATCGATTTCGACACTGCTGGCCGATCTCCTTACCGAGGTGGGAAGGCATTTTGGCAAGATGCAGGTGGGCACCCTGCGGGAAAAACTGGCAGTCACAACCGCCTGCCATGCGGCCGTGAAGATCCACCAGCCCCTCGGTCGGGAGAGAATGAACTACCTTCTTCGTGAACTTTTCCAGACATCAAGTCCGATGACCTGTCCCCACGGCCGGCCGGCGGTTTTACGGATCTCTCACGAAGAGCTCCTGGTACGGTTCCGGCGGAGATGAGGGGGAGAAGGGGAGAGGCGCGCCTCGATCAGGCTCATCTTGACAACTATGGATCACCTGGGCTAGAATCTGGAGAAGTCTTTTGGAATCATGGAGATGGTTCCCAGAACGGGTGGGAGAAGATGATCCCCAGATCGGTTCGGGTTCTCTTTATGGTCGGAGGGATCGCCCTCCTGGGTGTAGCGGATCTCTCCCTGGCCGCCCAAGATGCGACGTTTCGGGATGGCAGATCCTTGCGCATCACCGCCTACCACGTGGAGGGGAACCTGATCACGCTGGAATTGGAGGGGGGTGGCCGGATCACCCTTCCCCGGGAGCGCATACGTACGATCCGTGAGGTTCCTGCCATGGAAGGGGAGGAAAGGCTCTCCGCCCGGGAGACAGCGATCTTTCCTCCTTCCGAGAAGCCTTCAACTTCCGATTCCGACACCAAAGAGGGGAGCGAAAACGACCTCTTTGCCCAGATTGCCGAACTTGCCCTGAAATACCGACTGGAATCCCAGCTGGTGGCTGCTATCGCCCTGGTGGAATCCGGTTTCGACCCGGAAGCGGTGTCGGCCAAGGGGGCTCGTGGCCTGATGCAATTGATGCCAGCTACGGCAGCAGAGTACGGCGTCGAAGATTCCTTCAATCCCCTGGAAAACCTGGAGGCGGGAATTACCCATCTCAGGCACCTTCTGGACCGGTACCAGGGCGACCTGGAACTGGCCCTGGCTGCCTACAATGCCGGTGAGGGGGCCGTGGCCCGTTACGGAGGTGTACCCCCCTTCCCCGAAACAATTCGGTATGTGAGCCGGGTTCTCGCCCTGGCCCGGTCTCGATGACCCGAGCCCGGAGGAGTGTCTCCCCGGGAGCGTTCGATGCCGTCTGTTTCGACTTTTTTGACACTCTTTGCGTCATTGATGAAGGACGGTATTTCGAAGGGCAGCGCGCCGTTGCGGGGATGCTCGGTCTCCCCTTCGACTCATTTTTTCGTTTCTGGGTGGAGGCGGGGAAGGCCGGCCAGATTGGCGATTTTCAGACGGAACGGGATCGATTCCTTCACGTGCTGGCCCGTTTGGACAGGGAGATTTCTGGGCCTCTCCTGACCCGGGCGGTCGCGCTCCAACAGGAGGTTCTTCTGGACGCGACAGCCCTCCACCTGGATGCCGAGGAGACCCTCCGTGCCCTTCAGCGCGCGCCGGGTTACCGGACCGGACTGATCAGCAATGCCACCAGTAGTGCGTTCCTCCTGTTCCTGAATCTCCGGCTTCCCCAATTCTTTCATGAGATTCTTTTTTCCTTTCAAGTGGGGGCGATGAAACCAGCTCGACAGATCTATCTTCTTGCCTGTCAACGACTTCGGGTGGACCCATCCCGCACCCTGTTTATCGGCGACGGCGGGGCCCAGGAACTGGACGGGGCCAGGTTGGCCGGCATGACGGCGGTCAAGATTCACCGGCAGGGAGTTCTGGAACTTTTCCGCCGCGGTGAAAGCCGCGGTTGGGACCGCGAATTGAATGACCTTCGGGAGATTCTTCCCGACCTTGGCGTGTGAACCCGATCCGGCCAGATTTCCCCCTCCCCTGCCGATTTGACCCACCCCGGGCAGGTCCCTATATTCCAAGGGGATCAACATGAACGGAACCTTCACACCACAAGATCTAGCTGAAGTTTTGCGAGACGTACTGATCGCCGAGAAGACCGGTATTCTCCACTTCACCCGGATGGGCGCCTGGAAATCGGTCAGTTTTTTTCAGGGAATGCTGGTAGGGGCCTCATCCAGCATCGAGGAAGAAAACCTGCCTGCCTACCTGGGCAACTCCGATTCCCTCCAGGAGGCGATATCGGGGGAATCTCCGGAGATCACCGCCGATCCGATATCACTCGGGAACTTCCTGCTGGAGCGAAACCTAGCCGATAAACAGCAGCTGGTCGCAAAGATGCGGGATCTCGGGAGGGATGTGCTGATCTCCCTGTTCAAGTGGGAAAATGGCGAGTTCCAGGTGGAGGAGAAGGCGTTATCTCCAGATCCGTTCGAGACGGATGTATTGTGGACCGTGAGCGCCATCCTGAAAGGGATACATGCCATTACCGATTTCAATAAAATCCGGGAAGTCTTGATTGAGATTGACAGTAATTTGAAATGGAATGAAGCGCAGTACCTGCCGGTAGAAAGTCTCGCCTTCGGTTCTCTCGAGGGATTCGTCATCAGTAGAATAGACGGAAGTACAACGGTGCGCCAGATCTGCTCCATGTCGCCGGGAGGGGATGAAGAACGCACCAGCAGATTCCTTTACGGGCTCCTGGTCCTTGGGGTGGTGGGGTGGGATCCTTCCGTCAACGGAGATCGGTTCCATTACAGGTCTCTCGCCGGTTCGGTTCATGAGGAGCAACGGAGAGAGAAGGAAGAGACGGAGGAAATCCTTTCCTTCTATAACGGGATCCGAAGCGCCACTCCCTTCGAGGTACTCGGAATCCGGGAGTCCGACCCTTTTGAAACTGCCAAGGAAGCTTGTAAGAAGTTGCAGGAAAAGTTCCGCCCCGAAAGGTTCGGAGAACGGGTCCGTACCGGCAGGAAAGAGGAATTGGACATCATCGAGGCAAGAATCCTGGAGGCTTTTCTTTCGTTTCAATCGGTCAAGACCACCCAGGCAAAGAAGTTGGCCGGAGAGTCGGGAGATGCCAACCTCATGGTGGCGGGACAACGGCGTGAATTGAGCAAAACGGAAACCCAGACCATGCAGGAACAGAAAACCTTTCTGGCCGAGCAGTTCTTCCAGAAGGCCAGGGAAAGCCATGTCATGGGGGATTACCATTCGGCCATCGATTACTGCACCAACGCCATTCGTAACAACCCGGGCGTGGCGGGAGTCTACGCGCTTCTGGCCAACTGCCAGCTGAGGAACCCCGATCACCGCTGGCAAAAACGGGCCGAGGAGAATCTGCAAAAGGCAATCGATCTCGACCCCTGGGTCCCGGATCATCACGTGAACATGGCTCGTTTCTACATCCAGCACGGCATGAAAAAGAAGGCAAAACGCCACCTGGAAAAGGCATTGGAGATCCAACCGACCCATCCCGAGGCAAGCGCCGAATTCAAACGCCTGAAATAGGAATATTCAGCCCCCGTTCGCCCTAGCCTTGACAGTGCCCTGGCGGGTGCTATAATTGCTGCGTTTTGGGTGGTTTCGGATGTTCCTGGAAATCGAAAAAAAGGGTCAGGAGCCGCTGGTTTTCCACAGGGAAATTCCGGTTGGTAAGTTGGTCCGCCAGGAGCTTGAGACCATCCTTGTCGGATCCGTCCGGATCCAGGGACAGGTTCTTCCCGCCCGGGACGGTTTCCTTCTTCGCGGTCGCCTTCAGGCTTCCACGCAGATTCCTTGTTCCCGGTGCCTGGAACCTTATATCTTTTCCCTGGAGACCGAAGTGATCCGGATTTATGTGAGCGGGCAAGAACCCGGGGCAGAAATCCCGGCCGGGGAGAGGAAACTCCCTGCCGACGAGATTCCGCTAGCCCGGTTCGATGGCCGCCGGATTGACCTGTTGCGTCTGGCTGAAGAGCAGGTTTTTCTGGATCTTCCTTTGAAACCAGTATGTCGGGAGGAGTGTCGGGGGCTCTGTCCGCAATGCGGTGTGAACCGGAACCTGATGTCTTGCCTGTGCCGGTCCGAAAGAATCGATCATTGGTTCGGGGCACTCGGGAACCTGTTGAACCGGTCATGACCCTTACCCCTTCCTCCCTCCCCACCAAACCAGGAGCCTAGAATGGCCAACCCAAAACGGAGGCATTCCCGGGCGAGGACGCACAAACGCCGCGCCCATGACAGCCTTTCCGTACCCTCACACTCGGTATGTCCTCATTGCCAGGAGGCAAAACTTCCGCATCGCGTCTGTCCCCATTGCGGTTACTACAAGGGGAGAGAAGTCTTTGAAGTAGCCAAGGTTTGATCGGTTCCACCGCCTGGGAACCGGCGTGCAGCAAGTGATCAGCCGCGATCTTCATCGGCAGAGGGAGGCGTAGGTGAGCCTGTTCCGCGTTGCCGTCGATGTGATGGGAGGGGACCACGGCCCCCGGATCATCATTGCCGGGGCCCTTGCGGCCGCCCGTCACCACCGGATCAAGGTTCTTCTGGTGGGCCGTGAGGAAGAAATTCGACCGGAATTGAATCGGCGCTCCCATGCCGGCCTGGAGGTGGAGTGTGTGCCCGCCCCGGAGACGATCGGCATGGAAGAGTCCCCGATCCCGGCCATTCGTAAGAAGAAGAAATCCTCCATCGCCGTAGCTGCACGTCTGATCCGGGACGGCCTGGCCGACGGTATGGTCAGTGCGGGGAATACCGGCGCGGTCATGGCCGCCGCTAAGCTAATTCTGGGAACGATCCCCGGAATTGATCGGCCTGCCCTTACCGCGGTCATTCCCAGCCGGAAGGGGCGCACGGTGATCCTGGATGTGGGTGCCAATCTGGACATCAAGCCGCTGCATTACCTCCAGTTCGCCGGTATGGGGTATCTGTACAGCCAATTGGTCCTCGGGATCGAACAACCCAGGATTGGCCTCCTCACCGTCGGGGAGGAGGAAACCAAGGGACCGGAGAATTTGCGCGAAGCCTTTGGGCTCCTCCGGGAATCGGGCCTGAATTTCATTGGAAATATCGAGGGAAAGGGAGTGTTCAGCGGGCAGGCCGACGTGATCGTATGCGACGGGTTTCTGGGCAATGTTTCCTTGAAGATCATGGAGAGCACCGCCGAGATGATTCTCCGTTTCCTTATCGATGAGGCCCGAACCACCTTGCGCGGCCGGCTGGGTTTTCTGATCGCACGTTCGACCTTGCGGAAGTTCCGGAAACGGATCGATTACGCCGAATACGGCGGCGTACCCTTACTGGGAATGAAGGGAAGCGTTGTGGTTTGCCATGGACGCTCCTCTTCCAGGGCAATCGAGAACGCCATTCGGGTGGGAGCCGACTTCGTCAGGAATCGGGTTGTGGAGAGGATCCAGGAAGAAATCCCCAAGCTCAGCAAACAGTTCAGGGAAGGGGCAAATTCCTCCTTCCCAAGGACCGCGGAAGGGGTTCCCGCGGGAGGGGGCGAAGGATGAACGGCAAATTCCGGGCCGTGGTGGCAGGAACGGGTTCCTCCTTGCCCGCGAAGGTGTTAACCAACAAGGATCTGGAGAAGATGGTCGATACATCCGATGAATGGATCACGACCCGCACGGGGATCCGGGAGCGCCACGTGGCAGAAGAGGGGCAGGGGATGTCGGAATATGCCTCTGCGGCCGGACGCAAGGCGATGGAAATGGCCGGGGTCGGCGCCGCCGATCTTGACATGATCATCTGCGCAACCGTGACACCAGACATGCCGATCCCTTCCACCGCCTGCTTCATCCAGCACCAGCTCGGGGCGAAAGGAGCGGCCTGCTTTGATATGGCTGCGGGCTGCTCCGGTTACATCTACGCCCTTGCGGTAGCCGAGCAGTTCCTTGTGAGTGGTTCCTGTGAACGAATACTGGTCATTGGCGCGGAACTATTGTCGAAATTCTTGAACTGGAAGGACAGAACCACCTGCGTCATCTTTGCCGACGGCGCGGGGGCCAGCTTGCTCTGCCGGGGAGATTCCGATCGGGGCGTTCTTGCCACCATCTTAAAAGCCGACGGATCGATGGCTGATTTCATCTGCCTGCCGGGGGGAGGCACTCTGCACCCCCCTTCCGAAAAGACCATTTCCGAGGGCCTCCACTACATCCGGATGCGGGGAAACGAAACCTTCAAACTCGCCATTCGCTCGCTGGAAGAGGTTTCACGGGATGTCCTGCGGAAGGCGGGCCTGCAACCTTCGGATGTCGACCTGTTCATCCCCCACCAGGCCAATCGGCGCATCATCGATGCGGTTGGCTCTCGGCTTGGTTTTGAGGAGGATCGCGTTTTTGTCAACATTGACCGAGTCGGGAACACCTCGGCCGCTTCCATCCCGATTGCTCTCGACGAGGCGGTGCGAGCCGGTCGAGTGAAGAGAGGCAACGCACTCCTGTTTGCCGCTTTCGGCGCCGGTCTCACATGGGGGGCTGCGGTGGTCCGCTGGTAGGACCGGGGGCCCATTTCCCCGTTCACGAGGTGGTTTTTGGGCTTGACGGGCTTTCTTTTTCCCGGTCAGGGCTCCCAGTACGTGGGGATGGGGAAGGCTCTCCACGATGCATTTCCCCAGGCCCGGGACTGGTTCGGCGAGGGTGAGGAATCTGCCGGGCTGCCCCTCAGGAAACTTTGCTTCCAGGGACCGGATGATGATCTCAGAAAGACCGAGATCACCCAGCCTGCCATTCTCCTCGTCAGCGTGATCGCCTGGCGTTTGCTGGAACAGCGCGGCGCTGTTCCCGATTTTGTCGCCGGGCACAGCTTGGGGGAGTATTCCGCCCTGGTGGCAGCGGGATCGGTGCCGTTCCCCGATGCCCTCAGAACTGTCCGTTCACGCGGGAGGTTCATGCAGGAAGCGGTTCCGGCGGGGGAGGGGGCGATGGCCGCCGTCCTCGGCATGGAACGGCAACAGGTGGAAAAGATCTGCCGGGAATTCGCGGCGGGCCGTGTGGTCTCCGCGGCCAACTTTAATGGGGCCGGGCAAATCGTCATCTCAGGTCACAAGGATGCGGTAGAAAGGGTTTCCCACCAAGCCCGGGAACAGGGGGCCCGGCGGGTGGTGCCGATTCCGGTGAGCGCGCCCTTCCATTGCGCCTTGATGACTCCGGCCAGGGATCGGCTGGTTCCGGAGCTGGACCGGTTGCCGTTTCAGGATCTCGCCTTTCCCCTGTTGACCAATGTGGACGCGGTGCCGATCCGGACAGGGGATCAGGCGCGGGAAGCCTTGAAACGGCAGGTCACCTCGCCGGTCCGGTGGGAAGAATCGCTGCGTGCTATGATCCAATCCGGGGTGACCACGTTCGTCGAGGTTGGCCCCGGCAAAGTACTTTCGACACTGGCCCGGCGCCTGCAAAAGGATCTCCGGATTCATAGGGTTGAGGATCCCGAATCGTTGGATGCCACCTGCCGCGCTTTGCAATATAATCGCGGCGGGGAGTGAGGTTCCCGGTGGGAGAATTTTCCGGAAAAACGGCTCTCATCACGGGAGGCTCCCGTGGGATCGGGTTCGCCGTGGCGTCCCGCCTGGCCCGGAATGGATGCACGGTTCATCTCATGGGTCGGAATCCAGAGAGACTGGAAAGGTCGGTCGCGGGAATCCGGGATGAGACCGGCGCCACGGTGGAGGGAATCGTCGCCGATCTTGGTGACGAGAAAAGTCTGGCCGATGCCCTGCGGGAGATCTCCCGCAAGGACCGGTCGTATCAATTCCTTGTCAACAATGCTGGAATTGCCCGGGATGGGCTCGTCCTGAGGATGCGTCTCGAACAGTGGGACGAGGTTATGAGGGTGAATCTGACGGCTGCCTTCCGGATCACGCGGGCCGTTTTACCGGCCATGGTCAAGGCGCGCTGTGGAAAAGTGGTAAATATCACATCGGTGGTGGCCCTGATGGGGAATCCTGGCCAGGCCAATTATGTCGCTTCCAAGGCGGGCATGATCGGGTTCACGAAATCGCTGGCCCGCGAGATCGGTTCGCGCGGGATTACCGTGAATGCCGTGGCCCCGGGTCTCATCGAAACCGATATGACCGCCAACCTGCAAGAGGGGGCGCGGAGATCGATGACGGAGCGGATCCCGCTTGGGCGTGTAGGCCTTCCCGCCGAAGTTGCGGCGGGGGTCTGTTTCCTGCTGAGTGGTTCGGCCGATTATATAACCGGCGAGGTGCTGAACATCAGCGGCGGATTGTACATGTAATGGCGAATTCGGTTCCCTGGAGGAGTGAAATCGGGGAAAGTATAGTAAGATAGCCGGCCCAATAATTCGATTTCTAATCCTGTACAAGGAGGTCATCTGGATATGAATGTCGATGAAAAGGTCAAGGAGATCATCAAGGAACAGTTGGGGGTGGAATCCGAGGAGGTCACGCCGGAGGCATCCTTCGTCAACGACCTGGGGGCCGATAGCCTGGATACAGTGGAGCTGATCATGGCCTTCGAAGAGTCCTTCAACATCGAGATTAGCGATGAGGAGGCAGAAAAGATTGCGACCGTGAAGGATGCCGTTCAGTATATTCATTCCCACACCTAACCGTCCTGGAGGATCAGAATTTGGGTCGAAGAGTCGTAATCACCGGAATCGGATTGGTTTCCCCGCTCGGAGTGGGCACCGAGGTGACCTGGAATGCCCTTCTGGAAGGGAAAAGCGGGATCGGACCGATCACCCGGTTCGATCTGGCCGGATTTCCATCCAAGATTGCAGGAGAAGTCAAAGGATTCGATCCTCTTGATTTCATGTCCAGCAAGGATCTCCGGAAGATGGATCTATTCATCCAGTACGCGTGTGCGGCCTCCTCGATCGCAATGGAAAATTCAGGTCTCCGGATCGATTCGTCCAACGCCGAGAGGATCGGGGTTTACATCGGTTCTGGAATCGGTGGCCTGGGCTTGATTGAAGGACAACACAAGAAATTTCTAGCGAGTGGACCAAGAAAGATCTCCCCGTTTTTCATCGTCGGGCTGATTGTCAACCTGGCCACCGGCCAGGTTTCGATCCGGCATGGAGCCAAAGGCCCGAATCTGGCATGCGCCACGGCCTGTGCGACCGGCACCCATGCAATCGGGGACTCCTTTCGTCTCATTGCCAACGGCTCGGCAGACGCGATGATTGCCGGAGGGAGCGAAGCGGTCATCACCCCCCTCGCGGTTGGCGGATTCAGCGCCATGAGGGCGTTGTCCACCCGAAATGAGGAACCGGAGAAGGCCAGCCGGCCCTTCGACAAGGATCGGGATGGATTCATAATGGGAGAGGGTGCCGGAGTGGTGATTCTTGAAGAATTGCGAAGCGCGCAGGAAAGGGGGGCCAAGATGTTCGCTGAAATCGTTGGATACGGCCTTTCCGGCGATGCCTTCCACGTTTCCGCCCCTTCCGACAACGGTGACGGGCCTTTTCGTGTCATGCGGAACGCCATCAACGACGCGGGTATCAAGCCATCCGAGATCCAGTACATCAATGCGCACGGAACCTCTACCCCGGCGGGTGACCGGATCGAAACGCTGGCCATCAAACGGGTGTTCGGTGAAAGCGCCCCTGGGATCCCGATCAGCTCCACAAAGTCAATGACCGGACACTTGCTGGGAGCCGCAGGTGGTCTGGAGGCCGGGATCACCGCCCTGGTGCTTCAGAACGGTATCATTCCGCCAACGACGAACTACGATACCCCCGATCCCGATTGCGATCTCGATTATGTGCCCAATCAATCCCGCCGGCATCCGATCCGCTATGCCTTGACGAACTCTTTCGGTTTCGGAGGTACCAACGCCTCCCTGGTCTTGAAGAAAATCTGAGATACTAATTTTTCTCCTGGAGTGGAAGCGATGAATCTGGTGGTTTGTATGAAACAGGTCCCGGATACCGCGGCCCGGGTTGCGATCGGGGGAGACGGCCGTTCGCTCGATCCGGAGGGGGTGACGTTTGTCGTGAATCCTTACGACGAAATAGCCCTGGAGGAAGCGCTGCGAATCCGGGAAAAGTTGGGTGAGGGAGAGGTCGCGGTGGTCACAATGGGTCCCGAGAAAGGCTCTGCGGCACTGCGCTCATGCCTTGCCATGGGTGCGGACCGGGGAATCCACCTTCAGGATGCGGCCTTTCAGGGGAGCGATTCGCTTGGCACCGCCAGGATCCTTGCCGCCGCGATAGCGCGGAAACCGTTCGACCTGATCCTGCTCGGGAAACAGGGTGTCGGGACCGACAATAGCCAGACCGGCCCGATGCTTGCCGAACTTCTCGACTTACCTCACGTGAACGTTGTGGTGAAATTGGAAATTATGGGGAAGAGCCTGAAGGCTTTCCGCCAGATCGAGGGCGCTCTCGAGGTGATCGAGGCACCCCTCCCCGCGGTGGTCACCGCCCAGAAGGGTCTCAACGAACCTCGTTATGCCGGGCTGAAAGGGATCATGGCCGCGAAGAAAAAGCCGGTGGAGGTTCTTTGCCTGAGAGATCTGGGACTGCCGGCCGATGAGGTCGGAGAGAAGGGCGCCCTGGTGCGCTGGACCCAACTGGAACTACCGGCCTCCCGATCCTCCGGGAAGATCCTCCAGGGTGAGCCGGAAGAGGCGGTGGAGGAGCTTGTCCGGCTGTTGCGGGAAGAGGCGAAGGTGATCTGAGGGGAAGGAGCGGGAGTGGCGGAAGTAACGGTTTTTGTAGAGCAGAGAAGCGGACAGGTGAAGCGCGCCGCCCTGGAGGTGGTGGCGCAGGGAAGGGGACTGGCCGATGCCTGGGGTGGAAGCCTTGAGGCAATCCTGATCGGCACCGATCTGGACGATGCGGCTGCCAAAGTCCTCCCCCTCGGGCCCGATCATGTGACCCTCCTTGAGCATCCGGTCCTGTCGGACTATTCGGTCGAAGGGTTCACCCAGGCTCTCTCGGGGTACGTGGCGCGAACGAACTCCCTCGCTCTTCTCCTGCCCGCGACCGCGATGGGTATGGATCTCGCGCCCCGGGTTGCAGCGAGGCTTCGCGTGGGCTTGGCTTCCGACTGCATCTCCATTTCCTCCGGACCGGATCGAACCATGGAAGCCGTTCGGCCGGTTTTTTCCGGAAAAGCGATGGCAACCGTCCGATTCAGCAGCGCGCGGCCGGTGATGGCTACCCTCAGGCCCAATGTGTTTCCACCTGGTGAACCGGTCGCCAATCCGGCGGGAAAGATTACCAAGAAAACCCCGGAACTTGACGAGACGAAGATCCGCGCCCGCCTTACCGGTATTGAGAAGGACCAGAGTGGCGAGATCGATGTGAAGGAGGCGGACATTGTGGTGTCGGGCGGCAGGGCAATGATGAACTCCGAGAATTTCGGAATCATTCGTGATCTTGCCGCCGCCCTGGGAGGAGCCGTCGGGGCGTCCCGGGCGGCGGTGGACGCCGGGTTTATCGCCCATCAGCACCAGGTGGGGCAGACCGGCAAGGTGGTAGCACCGAAGCTCTACATCGCCTGCGGGATCTCAGGAGCGATTCAACACCTGGCGGGAATGTCCTCCTCGAAGGTGATCGTGGCGATCAACAAGGACGGTGAGGCTCCCATCTTCAAGATCGCAACTTACGGGATTGTCGGTGATCTTTTCCGGATCGTGCCCCTTCTCACCGAAAAAATCCTTAAATTGAAGGCCGAGTAAAATTACACTTCCTGGAAGACGAACTCCTGCAAGCAGGAAAGCCGCTCCTCGTAACTGTCGGGATACAAAAACCACGTGGCGGCAGCGACGCTGCTGAGAACGGAATTACCGTCCTGGGGCGTGAAGCAGAAGCCTAGGACCTCATGTCGATCGCGGACATGAAGGGTGGGAAGAGAGACCACGGTATGGTTCAGAATCCGACCGTAATGCCCGTAATCTCTGCCAAAAGAAAAGACGGTGTTGGCGGAAGTTTTGACCGTCAATGCCACCAGAGGGTCTTTTTCCAGCGAGGACCGTACCTGATCCAGGGTAATCGGTTTCCGAACCTGGATGCTGAACCAGATGGTATGCATATATTGGGTGTTCAACTTCAAAGCGGAAGAAAATAGATTCAGTTGATATCCGAGAGTCTGGAACA
>JAPUIV010000258.1 GCA_027296665.1 Acidobacteriota bacterium
AGGTTCGTCCCGCTGCCCGAAAGGCTTTGATTGAACTGGGATTCAGCGCGGAATTTGGGGCCCGGCACCTGACCGCAGTCATGGAGACCAGACTGACCATCCCGGTTACGAAAAAATTATTGAAGGACCGGGTATTCGAACCCATTCCACCCTATTTCCTACCCTACCTCCGGGAAATCCGTCAGGGTCGAAGGGCCGCTTCCATGGACCATCTGGAGGCACAAGTGAAAAAATATGCCCGGGGCTCCCTTACCTATGACCGCATTGTCGTCAAATATGCGGGTTCCCGGTTTTCCTACAAGCAGGGATCGGTTCGGAAACGCTGAATGGCAAAAAAATCAATCAGCCCAAAATCGTTCCTGGAGGAGATGCAGGACCTCATTGAGCGCACCTATGACATGAACCGGTCCATTGTCGATATCGGTGGTTTCGTGATTGGCGATGAGGGATACCGCCGATTGGTTGCGAACAGAAGGGTGCGGAGGACCATCGGGTCGGCCGTGGTAGGAGGGCCCGCTGTCCTGATTCGCCGGGAGCGAGGCAGCTTGCGGGCCAGTCTCTATTATCCCGGCTGGCTTGTCAGGCGCCTGGAGAAATATTCTCCTCTGCGGAATCTCGATCAGCGGAATCTTGGTGCTCTGGTTCTATTTGTTGAAGAACTTGACCATCTTCTGCTTCTCGCCGACAGGACCCGATGCGGCCGGCCCGTTTCTCTTCTGGAAATGGAGTTTCATGCCAATGTCACCAAGGATCTGGTGGTCCGGTTTTTGCTGGGCCGGCATCGGTCCCGCCGCAAGCTCAACCGCCGGGAACGGGTCTGGTTGCAAGGCGAACTCTATGGGGGGGGAAGGTACTCCCATCTTGACGTCGGAATCCGGGAACGTTACCAGGAAGCGGAACGGTTGGCGAATATTTATATGGAGTTCCTGGATCGGTTACCGCTTCCCGCCCGGGTTCCAGAATTGCGCAGGTTTCATCGCAGGGGCTGGCAGGAACATTGGGAGTTCCTGTCGAGGAAGGCCGGCTCGAGAGGGAGATCCTACTGACGGGGGGCGGGAACGGACTTGGAGATTTTCCCTTCCGCGGCTGATCTGGCGAGTTGGCGGGCATCCGAGAAATGGTCCAGGGCCGTCTGGATCTGAACATCCCTTTCGGCCAGGATCTTGTATCCTTCCTGGATTCCCCACAAACTATTGAAAATTTCCTGTTTGATCACAGTTTGCAGGTAATCTTGGTTCCCGGCGATCTCCTCCGGGGTGGCCGGGATGTCTTCCGAATCCAGGAATCGGGAGAACTCGCCCAGGATGGCCTCGGTTACCTCGAAGGTCTCCTTGGAGATGCCATTATGCTGGGAGATGAAACGCACGGCAAAATTGAAAATGGGGGTGCGGTTCAGGCGGGACATGAAGGGAGTCGGCTCTTCGGCCTTGACCTCGAAATCCGGGGTGATCCCGCCCCCGCCCAGGACCTTTCGTCCGAGATCGGTCTGGCGAACCTCGCGTTCCGATTCAACAGGGATCGGTGGATTTTCGGAAAAATAGTCCTCGAAGGAGCTGTAATCCCTCTGGATCAACCTGCCGCTGGGGGTAAAATACCGGGCCGTTGTCAAGGCAAGAGCGGAATCCTGGCGAAGGGGGTAGACGGTTTGAACGAGCCCTTTTCCCCAGGTCGTGGTGCCCATGATCAAGCCGCGGTCGTGGTCCTGGATGGCGCCGGCAACGATCTCGGAGGCACTTGCGCTGTACCGGTTGACCAGCACGATGATCGGTAGATCGAGGGCCGGACGCCGGGCGCTGGCGCGGAACTCCTGGTCCGAACCGGGGATCCGGCCCCGTGTGTAAACGATCAGCTTACCCCGATCCAGGAACTGTTCCGAAACCTTCACGGCCTGGTCGAGCAGTCCTCCCGGATTCCAGCGAAGATCCAGCAGGAGATTCTTCATCCCCTGGGATTTCAGGCTTGTCATTTTCTCGAGTAACTCCCGGTGAGTAGTCCGGGTGAAATTATTGATGCGAATATATCCCACTCCAGGGCGTATCAAATAGGCATGCTGGATGCTGACAGTGGGGATGTCATCCCGGATGATGGAGAACTGCAACGGTTCGTCCGCCCCGGTCCGCCGGATGGTGATCGTCACGGAAGTTCCTTTGGGTCCCTTGAGGCGATGAACGGCCTCGTCAACCGTCATGCCAAGGGTTTCGAGCCCTTCTATGTGGGTGATGACGTCTCCCGCCCGGATTCCGACCCGGAAGGCGGGGGTTCCCTCGATCGGCGAGATGATGGTGATCGGTTCCTCGATGGAGGGTTTGGAAATCACGATTCCCAGACCCGAAAAACTACCCCGCTGTTCCTCTTGCATCGCCTTGAAGATATCGGGATCCAGGAAATTGGAGTGGGGGTCGAGATGGTTCAGGATCCCCTTGATGGAGCTGTGGATCAACCGATCCGGAGGGATCTCCTCCATGTATTTTTGTTCGATGAGGCTGAGGATTTCCGAGAAGGTTTGAAGAGTATCCTCGGTCTTGGCGGTGGTGGCCGATGCCTTCTGATCGGTGAGGCCGCCCAGCAGGGAGCCGGCCAGAATAAAGGAGAGACTCCACAGAAAGGTCTTTTGTTTCAATCAATGCCTCGTTATCTTCATATTACACTTCATTATAGGGCCGCTGAGGAGGGTTGTAAAGCCGGGCCTCCGGCTTGACAGTCTCTCGGGCCCTCTTCTAGAATCGCTCAAAGAGCCTCGGTGATGATAGGGAGGTCGGATATCCGGGTTGGCCTGCCGCCGGCGCTCGACGCAGGGGAGGCGTAAGTGTTTGGTTCGATCGGGGCCCCCGAACTCATCGTCATTTTCCTGATCGCCCTCCTGATATTCGGGCCCCGAAAACTTCCACAACTTGGCCGGACCCTTGGTAGAAGCCTCGGGGAATTCCGCCGGGCAACCCAGGATTTGAAATCGACACTGGAACGGGAGGTTTCCGAGGAAGAAAACCGTTCGATCGGCAACCCTCCCGCCGCCGTCAACCAGGTGAAGCCGGATGAATCGGCCGGGGTGCCGGTTGCCGGCCGGAAACAGGATGAAGGAAACGGTGCCGGATCCGAATAGGATGTCCTTTCTGGAGCACCTAGATGAGCTCCGGTCCCGGCTTTTCAAATGTTTCCTCGCCCTGGCCGCCGGTTTCTTTCTCTGCTGGATGCTGTCGAGGCCTCTCCTCCAATGGCTGATCCAGCCTCTGACGGATGCCTTTTCCACCCTTACCGTCATCCGGCCGGCGGAAGCCTTTCTGAACCGGATGAAGGCGGCTTTTGTCGGCGGTCTCTTCCTCTCTCTGCCCGTTATCTTTTACCAATTCTGGGCCTTCCTCTCTCCGGGACTTTTTTCCCGGGAGCGCAAGGCGATGTTGCCATTCCTTGGCTTCTCGATCCTGTTTTTCCTGATGGGGTCCGCCTTCTCCTACCACATCGCCATTCCGGTGGCAGTCCGGTTCCTGGCCGAGCAGGGATTGGGTTATGAACAGAACGTGACTCTCGATTCCGCCTTCAACTTCGCAACCCGGATGCTCCTGGGGTTGGGATTTCTTTTTGAGTTGCCGATTTTGATTTTTTTTCTTTCCCGTTTGGGCATCGTGACTCCGCGTTTTCTCATCTACCAGTTTAAATACGCGGTTCTCATAATTTTCATTATTGCCGCGGTGATCACTCCGACTCCGGA
>JAPUIV010000259.1 GCA_027296665.1 Acidobacteriota bacterium
TTCACGCAAGATTCGAAACAACGCCTTCGCTTCATTATCGGTAAGGTGGCGGAGAAGCACCGCCGTATCGGCGGGCCGAAGCTTGCTCAGCAGGTTGAAACAATGGCCAACCGCCGACTTCCGAAGGAGTTTCCGAACAGATTCGAGGAGAACGGGGCCCCGCAAGGGGGGATTTACCGGTGCGGATACCACACGCCTGGACTTGCCGTGCATGACGGCCTCCGGATGGAAGAAAAAAAGGGGGAAGGGAAAGCCGACCCCGAAAGAACGCCAATCTAACACAAAAAAGGAGGATATGGAAAGGTTGGGGACCGGAAGAGCCGGTTATTTTCCGGAGGGAAGACCGAGCCGGGCGAGCATCCTGTCATCCCCCCGCCAATCGGGCACCGACCGCACCCAGATCTTCAACATCACCTGATGGCCGAGGTTAGACTCAATCTCCTTCCGGGCGGCCTCACCGATCTCGCGCAGTTTCTGGCCCTGACGGCCGATTACGATCTTTTTTTGCGAATCTCTTTCCACGATAAGAGAGGCATGAATCCATGTAATCCCCTTGCGTTCTTCTATCTTTTCAATGATCACAGCGGTGCTGTGGGGAAGTTCTTCCCTGGTGGCGAAAAGGATCTTTTCCCTGATGATCTCCGCGGTCTGGAATTCCGGAGTCTCTTCGGTCGGCATGGGAATCATTTCCGGAACCGGTTGGCTGGGAAGGTGGCGAAAAAAAACTTCTTCCATCCGATCACAGTTATCACCATCGAGAGCCGAGATGGGCAGGATCTCCCGAAAATTTCCGAGATGGGACAATTCCTCGATGAGGGGAAGGAGACGAGACTTCCGGACCTTATCAATCTTATTAATAAGAAGAATTCGGGGCTGGTCTCCCCTTGCAGACTCCTGGATCACGAAACGATCACCGGGCCCGATGCCCGTCTGCGCGTCCATCATCACCGCGATAAGATCCGCTCCGTGCAAGGCCTGAAAGGCAGACCGGACCATCCGCCTGTTCATCAGATGATGCGGCCGGTGTATGCCGGGAGTGTCCAGGAGAAGGATGCGAGCGCGCGGATTCTCCCAGAAGGCGGAAATAACGTTTCGAGTGGTCTGAGGGACGGGGGAGACGATGGCAATCTTTTTCCCAAGAAGCCGGTTGATGAGAGTGGATTTGCCGACATTGGGCCTCCCCACCAGGGCCACGACACCACGTGGGGGCCCGGCCGGACCCTTTTCCGTCCCGGTGGAAATCATTTCTCCGGGCCGTTTCCGGACCCGGAGATCCGGCGAACCCGCACCTGGTGAATCCGCTTCCGGTCGGCATCCACGATCTCGAACCGGAGCCCCATGTGGTGCAGGATCTCGCCACGGGCGGGGATATGTCCAAGGACGGCGGAAACCATTCCTCCGACGCTTTCGAAATCATCGCCATCCAGGGAAACATGGAACAGGTTGTTGAGTTTTTCGATCGCTGCAATCCCCCGAATGAGATAGACCCCCGGGGCCTCTTGCTGAAAGAAATCCTCCATTCGTTCGTGCTCATCCCGGATCTCTCCCACGATTTCCTCCAGGAGATCCTCGATGGTGACCAACCCGGTGGTTCCCCCGAATTCGTCAATGACGATCGACATGTGGTTCCTTTCCCTTTGAAAGTCCTTCAGAAGTTCAGCCACTTTCTTCGTTTCAGGAACAAAGGAGGCGGGCCGCATCAACATGGTGACATTTCCATTATTTCCGATTTCATCCCATCGCGCCAGAAGATCCTTGATATGGATGATACCCTCGATGCGATCTATGGTTCCGTTGCAGACCGGGAAGCGGGAGTGCGGAGTTCTACTGACGAGTTGTCGAAGGTCTTTCGCGCCCGCCTTTTTTTCAATAGCCACCATCCGGGTTCGAGGAGTCATTACCTCCCGAACCAGGGTGTCCCCGAATTCGACGATGCTTCGCACCAGCAGTCCCTCTTCCTTTTCCAGGATCCCTTCCCTCTGGCCTGCGGCGATATATTCCTGGACAATTTTCTCAGGAACTTCTTCTACCGGGTCACCTGTTTCCACAGGGGATGACGACTGGAAGCGACTGAGCAGGGCCAGGACCAAGCCGGTCAGAGGGAACAGGAAAAGATAGACAGGAAATAGGACCGGAGCGGTGTAATGAAAGGCTCTCCGAGGATGCAAGGCGGCCAGGGCCCGGCTCACGCCCTGGTCGATCCCGATTTCAAATCCAAGAGTCAGGGCAAGTGCAACCGGCAGCCGAAAGGAAGGGCCGAACCGGGACAGGCCCGAATACAAAACCCAGACCAGGACAATCAGGGAAATCTGCTTGGCGATCTGCAGGGTCATCAGGAGCCGGTCCGAGGCCCGCGGAAATCCCTCCCGAGAAAGCCATTCCCCCACCAAGGGGATTCTTTGCAGGGTTCGTTCTCTGTATATCAGGCCGAGGTCCAGAAAGGCAGACCGGGATACGGAAAGGGCCAAATCCACAGCGAGAATGATTCCGAAGAGGTACCACACGAAATTCGATGCCGTCTCCATGAAGAGTTATCTCACAGTTCTGCGCCATGAGATTGAGGGCGGTGATATTGGATCCATCCCTTCCTCAATGATATTTCCCTCTGGCTCATCTCCCCCTTATCGATCTCATGGTCGAACCCGAGAAGATGCAAAAAACCATGGATAACCAACCGGTGAATCTCATCCTCCACGGAGTGGTTCCTCCGCATGGCCTGACGTTTGGCGGTGTCAACGGAGATGGCAATGTCGCCCAGATAACCTTCCTCCGAGGCAGGCTCCCCATCGGGAAAGGAAAGGACGTCGGTGGAATGGGGTTTTCTGAGAAACCGGAGATTCAACGATTCGATCTCCCTGTCGTCGCAGAACAGGATGCAACAGGAGGTCGATCCGAGCTCCATCTTTCTTCCGAGCCAGCGAACCAGCACCCCGCAAGAACGGGTCCGGGGCGGACCATTTCTGTGTCGTTTGACGATTGTCACTTCCATCCCTTGCCCCGGCCGGTAGCCACCCGTTCCTTGCTTGGTTCCGCGGCAGGCGCATCCGGGGAAGATGGGGAACCGAAATCGAAACCGGGATAGTCGATTCGATGATGGTAGATGCTCAGAAGAGTTTTCACGAATGCATTGCCGATCTTGTCCAGGTCCGAAAAGGTGAGATCACATTCGTCAAACTGACGATCCAGGACAATGTCATTGAAAATCTTGCGGATCACGACCTGAAACCGCACCGGCGAGGGGTCCTCTACGGTGCGCGCGGCCGCTTCGATCGAGTCTGAAAGCATGAATATGGCCGCTTCCTTGCTTTGCGGTTTCGGCCCAGGGTACCTGAAATCTTCCTCCTTGACTACCTGGCCTTCCTTCGCCTCTTTTTTTGCCTTCTCGTAGAAATAACGGACAAGTCGTGTTCCGTGATGCTGGGGGATCACGTCAATGATCGGTTGCGGCAATCCCGCCTCCCGCGCCATCTCAATCCCTTCCTTGACGTGGTTTTGAATCACCAGGACACTGAGGCTTGGAGATAAACTTTCATGCCGATAAATACCATCCTTCATGTTCTCGATGTAATACTCCGGATGGTTCATCTTTCCAATATCATGGTAATAGGCTGCAACCCGGCAAAAAAGACTGTTCGCCTGGATCGCCTCAGCACCAGCCTCTGCCAGGGTCCCGACCATCACGCTGTGGTTGTAACTGCCCGGAGCATGGATGGAAAGATTGCGAAGCAAGGGGTTGTTCAGGTTGGAAAGTTCCAGTAGCCGTACGTCGGTGAGGACGTTGAATACCCCTTCCAGTATAGGAAGAAAGAAGGAGACCATTACCGATACCAGGATTCCTCCCGCAAAGCCGCATCCAAGATCCAATCCTACCCGGGAAAGAGGGGTCAGGTCGCCCGCAATGCAATCCAGGGCGAAAATGGTGACCATGTTGATGGCCCCAACCACCGCGCCGGCCCGGATCAGGGCGGTTCGTTGCTGGTATTGGGTAATGCCGAAAATCGCCGCGAAGTTACTTAATAGGGAGAAGATCATCAAGGGCGCATTCCAATCCACCAACATGCCGAAAAGAACGCTGATAAATATGGCCGCGACCATCGCGATCCGCGCATTTGTCAACAAAGTGACCAGCATGGCGCAGGCACCCAAGGGAATGGCGTAATAATATGAGGGACCATGGTTGAACGGCTCGAGATACACCGTTTCGGTGAACCTATCCACGAGGACAACCATCACCTTGGAGGTCACGAGAACTGAAAGTGTCACAACAACCAGTAGAAGGTACAGGTGGGGAACCCGGGAATAGAATCTTTGATGGAAGCTGGCATATCTCCAGATAAAGAAGGTCAGCATCAGAATGAGCAGAAGGGAACCAAACTGGGAGATGATTTCCGGACGGGAACCGCTCTGTTCCTCAATGGCCTGGAGTTGTTTCAGGATTCCCTGGGTGACCTCCTCCCCCTTCCGGACGATGATCTTGGTCTTGGGTATTTTGGTCACCACGGTGGCGATATTTTGGACCGCCTCCTGCCGGCGTTTCTCGGTTTCCCCGGCATTGTAGGTGAGGTTGGTCAACAACATCGGATCGAGAAGATCCGCAAGAACGGGAACCTCGGCGGCGCGGTATCTTTTCAACCCGATCAAGGAATCACGCAGAAGCTGGCGAGCTTCATCCAGGTCGAGGATCGACTCGAGGTTTTCCTGAAGGAACTCCTCGCTCGTCCGGCTAACCCGGATCGAGATGCCCGAAATCGAGGACAGTAGCGCTTTGCTGCTGACGATCTGCCGTTTGAGGACCTCCCCCAGGATCGATTCCAGTTCTTTTCCCACCTCCTGGTTGAATTCCCGGCGGGAAAACACCTTGTAGGACTCCGTCATCGCCGAGGGGGAGAACCCTTGCATGATCGTCTCAACCTCTGCCGGTGTGGGAGATTTCGCGCGGCCCTCCTTTTTCTGGACAATTTGGAGAAATCGTTTCCGGGCTTCCCGATAGGAAGATCGGAATCTTTCCTGGAGCTCCGCTTCAATCTGGGGGTCGAAGTCGTATACGGGTCTCACCCGGCCGAGTTCCTCCTGTCGCCGCAACTCCGTGGTCTTCTCATCGGGAACCTCCAGGTCGAACGGGGCGAGGATGTCGTAACGGGCGATTTCACCGGGACGGAAATCCGGGTAGGAAACACTGCAATTTTGCCGGGAAAATGCCGCCAGGAGAACCACCACGAAAATGACGGTCCAGACCCTGTTGTCCTGGCCGATTCCAGAGAAGACATTATGCAGCCAGCGGTGGAAACGCTTCTTGGGGGAAGAAACTCCGCGGCCTACTCTCTTGTTTTCTTTTTTAATCGAGGATGGAGTCGTTTTATTCATCTCGATCCCCCTCCGGATCGACCTTGGAGGCCGGTTCAGAGGAACGAGGTCCC
>JAPUIV010000026.1 GCA_027296665.1 Acidobacteriota bacterium
GCGGCCTCCTCCGACCCTGTGGTCCCAGCAGAAAATCCAGCGGGGATTCTGCCCCTTCGGCACCCTGTGGAGCTGGCGAAGGGATTCGAACCCCCGACCTGCTGATTACAAATCAGCTGCTCTACCAGCTGAGCTACGCCAGCTTGGCAAAAACCTCATTCTAGCAAAAGGATTTACCTCTAGCAAGAGATATTTTTTTTATTTTCGGGGGGGGCCGGCCAGGCGTCGCTGCCTGACCGCCTCGAAAAGAGCTATTCCAGCGGCCACCGACACATTCAATGATTCCGACCCAGGTTGCATCGGAATCCGAACGGTAGCATCCACCGACCGCCGCACCAGGGGCCTCAGCCCCTTCCCTTCACCTCCGACCACCATGGCAAACCCCATCCTGTAGTCGAATTCGGTCCACAGGCCCTCCGCCCCCGGGTCGAGGCCCACGGTCCAGATTCCAGCCTTCCTGAATCTCCTCAGCAGGGCTACCACATTGGCACACCGTCCGATCCGGACCGTCTCCGAGCAGCCCGCGGAGGCACGAGCCGCCGCCGGTCCCAAGGGGGCCGATCGACGGGCCGAAATCAGCATCCCGTCAACCCCGGCGGCCACGGAGGAGCGGATGATCGCCCCGAGGTTCCTGGGGTCTTCGACCCCGTCCAGGACCACCAGAAACGGGCGAGATCCGCACCCCTCAACAATCTCATCCTCGTTCGACAGGGGCAGCGGACTGGCGAAGGCAACTACCCCCTGGTGTACTCCTCCGGGAATCTCCCGGTCCAAACGGGCACGGGGATGCCGCGAAACCCGAACCCCCTGGGCGGTGGCAAGATCCCGGATCTCGCGGGCTTTGCCGTCCTCTCGTCCCGAGGCGATCCAAACCTCCCGGACCGACCGCCGCCCCACCCGGAGGGCGGCCAGTACGAGATGAACGCCGTACAGAGTTTCGCTCCCTAGCCGTTTCCCGACAGGAATCGAACCATCTCCCCGAGCCGGTGGAGGCAACTCGCCACCGGCCGCTCCTGGGGTAACCGGCTGCCGATATCGATCACCGGCAGCAATTTCCCCAATTCAAGAAACCCCCTCCAGCAGGGCGACACACCATGCCGCCATCCCCTCGCCCCGTCCCATCGGCCCAAGCCCCCCGGATCGGCTCGCCTTGACCGAAACCGCCTCGGGCGGTCTGCCCAGGGCTGCGGCGAGATTCCATTCCATTTCCTTCCTGTAGGAAGCGATCATCGGCGCCTCCGCAACCAGGGTGACATCCAGGTTTACCACCCGGTATCCCCGGTCGGCGAGCAACGCACCGATCTGCTCGAGAAAATCGAGGCTCCGGGTGTCCCGATTAGCGGGATCGGTGTCGGGGAACAACGACCCGATATCACCCAGCCGGGCCGCCCCCAGCAAAGCGTCGCAGACGGCATGCACGAGGACATCGGCGTCGGAATGTCCTTCCAGTCCCCGGTCAAAGGGAACTTTCACGCCTCCCAGGATCAGATCCCTGCCTGGACCGAGAGGATGCTGGTCGAATCCGATCCCCGTCCGGTAGGGAAAGAAGGACCGTTCCGCCCCCTGGAGGTCCTCCTTGGTCGTGATCTTGATATTTTCCTTGTTGCCCGCCACCAGTGTTACGGGATGACCCAACCGTTCCACCAGGGCCGCGTCATCAGTGGAACGATACCGATCCAGTTGGGCCGATTCGTGGGCCCGTTTCAACAGGGCGGCGGTGAACCCCTGGGGTGTCTGGGACAATGAGATCATCGACCGGTCCAGGGTTTTCGCGAGGCAACCATTCGCATCCAGAAGTTTCGGTGTGTCGGCGACCGGGACAACCGGAATGGCCGCTCCCGATTTCTCAGCCGCCTCGATTACGGCGGTGATCAGATCCGCGGTCACGAAAGGACGGACGGCATCGTGAACCAGGACAAGGGAATCCGGGTCGCACCGTTCCAGGCCCAGGCAAATGGAATCCTGCCGATCTCTCCCTCCGGGCACCACGGCACTGATCTTGGCGTAGGGCGGAGGCGAGCCGATATGCCGGGCGAACTCCTCCTCGTTTCCGACCACGACCACCATCCTGTCCACGCGGGGATGCGATTCGAATTGCCGCAGACAATGTTCGATAAGGGGAATACCACCGAGGGGTAAATACTGCTTGGGAACAACGCCCCCGAGACGGAGCCCCTTGCCCCCCGCCGCCACGATCACTTCCACTCTCATGCAGCCGCACCCGGTAAGGAATAGCTAGACGGTCAGAATTTCCTTTTCCTTGTTCTTGGCCAATTTGTCCATGGCGGTATCGTACTTTTTCGTGATTTCCTGGATATGATTATGGGCTTGGCGCTCTTCATCCTCGGAGATTTGATTTCCATCCTTCAACTTCTTGACGTCGTCGTTTCCTTCCCGCCGGTGGTGCCGGATCTCGGTTTTTCCCTCCTCCCCGAGTTGGGCCACCTTTTTGGCCAATTCCTTGCGCCGTTCCTCGGTCAAGGTTGGAATCGGCACCCGGAGGAGCTTACCGTCATTGATCGGGTTCAGCCCCAGATCGGCCTTACTGATCTCCCTTTCAATCGCCTGGAGAACTCCCGTTTCCCAGGGTTGAACCAGGATCATATTTGCCTCGGGAACGGATAATCGGGCCACCTGGGCAAGGGGTGTCGGCGTGCCGTAATATTCGACCTGTATCCCGTCCAGGATGGAGAGAGAGGCCCGGCCGGTGCGAATCTTTCCCAACTCCCGTCCGATCGCCTCCAGGGTCTTCTTCATTCTCCGCTCCACGGTCTTGAAGATCTCTCCCACCATTACCCTTTGCCTCCGACGATCGATCCGACCCGTTCCCCCATGGCGGCCCGACGGATGTTCCCCTTCCTCCAGAGATTGAAAACAATGATCGGCATCTTGTGGTCCATGCACAGGGAGATTGCGGTGGAATCCATCACGCCAAGTCCGCGTTCCAGAATGTCCAGGTACCCCACCTTCTCCAGTTTCTTTGCATTTGGAAACTTCTCGGGATCGGCGTCAAAGACACCGTCCACCCGGGTCGCCTTGAGAATCACTTCGGCCTGGATCTCCATCGCCCGGAGTGCGGCGGCCGTATCGGTTGTGAAGTAGGAATTCCCTGTCCCCCCCGCGATGATCACGACCCGTCCCTTCTCCAGATGACGCAGGGCGCGGCGCCGGATGTAGGGTTCCGCCACCTGGCGAACCTCCACAGCCGTGAGGACCCGGGTGGTGACACCCAGGCGCTCCAGCGCCTCCTGGAGCGCGAGACTGTTGATGACCGTGGCGAGCATTCCCATGTGGTCGGCCGCGACCCGGTCCATCCGTTTGCCG
>JAPUIV010000260.1 GCA_027296665.1 Acidobacteriota bacterium
CTGGCGCTGCTTCTCGGCGCGGCCCGGGAGCGTTTGATCCTTTCCTATCAAAGGGCCGACGATGCCGGCAGGGTCCGGGCCCATTCCAGCGTCTGGAGGGAGATTGCCCGGATCGTCAAGGGAGAAGCCGAATCCGCCGCCTTGCTGGAGAGGGGTGAGGTGCGGATCCTTCCCACCGATCCCTCCCGTCGGGCCGAGTTCGAGATGAATACCCGAACGGGCGGAGCCGGCATCCTGAGAAAACAAGAGGCCGTGATCCTTTCCGCCGCCACCGCCGGAGATCCGGTGAGCGGTCTGCTCGAGCAGATGAACAGTCTCGGAGAGCTGGATCCGGGGATCCGCCAGGGAGCCGTTGCGATCCGGGCGGTGAATCATTGGTCCGGAACCGATCTTTCCCGGGACGGGGCGATCGGCGAGACGCTTCCGGAACGAGAATTTTTGTCAGCCAGCCGGGTCGAGACCATGGGCAAGTGTCCCCTGCAGTATTTTTTCCGCTACGGCCTCCAGGTCGAGGAACTGGACGAGCCGGAGTCGGAGGACTGGATCGACCGGGGGCAGGTGGGCACCGTGACCCATGCGGCTCTGGAAAAAATCTACAGCCGCCTGATGGAGGAAAAGAAATTTCCCATTCAGGATCTGCGGGAAATCATCGGCTATGCCCGGGAACTTCTTCACCGGCTGGGAGAGCAGGAGCTCGCCCCCCTTCGGGATCCCCTGACGGAACGCTACCCGCTCCTGTGGTCGATTTATGAGGAGGACTGGTACCAGGCCCTGGAATCCTTCCTGGCGTTCGACCTGGCGAGACTTCAGAAGGAAAACGCCGAGCCGATCCTGGTGGAGCACGAGATCCGCCGAGCGGTTTCCCTGCCGACCCGGGAGAAGACCCAGCCAGTCGGCCTGCGCGGGATCATCGATCGGATCGATTCGATTCAGGGCGGCGATTTGCGGATCGCCGATTACAAGACTTCCCGCAACCTGAAACCGCGCGTGCATCCGAACCAGCTCCTGAGGGGGACCCAGGCGCAAATGGGGATTTACGCATTCCTGGCGGCGGCGGAGTTTTCCGATCGGCGGATCCGATCCGCGCAGATTCTCGGCGTCGGACCGGAAAACCCCGATCCGGCCGGCGATCCGAAGAAGACCGCCCCGGAGATCGAGTTCCCGAACGATCCCCGAAACGACCCGATCTGGCGAGGCATCGGCGACACCATCGGCACCCTGGTCGAGATGATCCGCCGGGGGATCTTTCCCATCCGCCCCGGGACCCATTGTGATTGGTGTTCTTACCAGGCAGCCTGTAGAAGGAATCATCCTCCCACGCTGGATCGAATCGAATCGGCGGCCCTGTTCCGCGGTTTCCACGAGTTGTCGTTGCGATCGACCAAAACCCCCCTGGGTCCGGAGGGGAACCCTTGAATCGCCTGGTGGATGAGAACGACCGCCGGCGGGCGGTAACCGATTTCGCCACCAACCTGGTGGTCACCGCCGGGGCGGGAACCGGCAAGACCAGTCTGCTCATCGAAAGGATCCTGAACGGCTGCCTGGGGGAACGGATCGATCTCGATTCCCTGGTGGGGATCACCTTCACCGAAAAGGCAGCGGCGAAGATGCGCGACCGTCTTTCCTTTGCCCTCGAGGAGATCCTGGCGATCGCTGCCGGCCGCAAGGAGATCGCCGCTGCCAGATCGGCTGAGGCGACGCGGTCGTTCGCCTACCTCCGGGACGGGAAAGGGTTGGCCACGGGGGAGATCCTCGCCAGGGCACGGAATGCTCTGAAACGGTTGGACGATTGCGTGGTCGGTACCATTCACTCCCTGTGCGCCGATCTCATGCGCCGGTATCCCCGCGAGGCGGGCATCGATCCGGCCTTCCGGGTGGACGAGGGACCGGCCCAGACCCGGCTGGGTGCCGAGGTCTGGGAGCAATGGCTGGCGGAGGAACTTGGTGCCGGCGGCGAGCGGCTCGCAACCTGGAGGAAGGTCCTTCGCAGGGTGCCGCCGGCGGTCCTGGAAGAAATGGCCATGAGCCTTGCCCAAGGCCCGGTCAACCTGGATCCGGCCGGGATTGACGCGCAGGGAAACCGCACCCTGGAGACACTCAAGCATTGGTGCCGTGACACCGCCGGCGAGATCGAGGTGGCCGAACGGCAGGCCACCGGTATGCGCGCCAACATGGAAAAACACCTGGCGGTCTGCCGGGAGTTCCTGCTTCGCGTGGCGGCAGGAGGACCCGGAGTGGCAACCGGGGAGATCCCGTATCCGACCGGAACGGTTCCGAAGGCCGGGCGGAAACTCACCGGAGTCGCCGCCGGGGACCTGGAGGAGCTTGCCGGTCGAGCCCGTAAACTTCTCGAGGATTGCTCGTTGATCGACCCGATGGCCGGTCTTTTGATCGAATTGCTGCTGCCGTTCGCGGAACATTTCCGGGCGCAGCTGGCCATCGAAGGTTTCGTCTCGTTCGACGAACTGCTCCTCCGGACCCGCGATCTGCTCCGCGATAACCGGCAGGTCCGCCAGAAGGAGAAGGGCCGGATCCGATCCCTATTGGTGGATGAATTTCAGGACACCAATCCCCTGCAGTATGAAATCGTCTTCTTTCTGAGCGAAATTCCCGATGATTTCGACCGTGATGCTTATGAAACCCGGCTGGAACCCGGGAAGCTGTTCATTGTCGGGGATCCGAAGCAATCGATTTACCGGTTCCGGGGCGCCGATATCGAAGCGTATATGGATGCCGTTCGGAGGATCGAGGCCGGCGGTGGTGAGATCCTGACCCTGGTAAGCAATTTCCGCAGTCCGGCGGAGATCCTCGACCCGTTGAATCGGATGTTCCAGGTGGCGTTCGGTCGCCCGGGTCCGGCCCAGCCGGAATATGCCGCCATCTCTGCGGACCGCGGAAACGCCGCAGATTCCCCCCGGGTGCGGATCTGGTCGGTCCCCTCCGAGGGGGAGAAGGAACCGGCCGGCAAGGGACGCCGGCGCCAGGGCCGGGTGATCGCCGAATGGATCGGCCGGACGGTGGTCGCCGGTGGGTTGGCCTACCGGGATATCGCCCTGCTGTTCCGGGCCATGCCCGACGTCAACTTCTATCTCCGGCCGTTGCGGGAAGCCGGGATCCCATTCGTGGTGGAGGGAGGCAAGGTATTCGGGAGGAAGCCGGAAGTACGGGAATTCCTGTCCTTATTAAGGCTCCTGGTGAACCCCAATGACGGCGTCGCCCTCCTGGCGGTCCTGCGATCCCCCCTGGGGGGCGCCGCCGATGCAGAGTTGGCCCGTCACGCCGCCGCGGGGGGGCGCTGGAACCTCGATGCCTCCACCGATCCCGGCCCCTGTCCGAATCTCGCCCGAACTTTAAAGGACCTCCGGGATCTCCGGGAGCGGATCGCCGGGTATCCCGCTGACCGCGCGGTTCGTTGCGTCCTGGAAGACACCCATCTACTCGAGTTCAACGCCGCCGCCTATG
>JAPUIV010000261.1 GCA_027296665.1 Acidobacteriota bacterium
CTTTTCTCCTTCATTTCATGATGTATTCAATATAAGCACCCCCAGTACCTTTTTCATGCCTCGATTTGTCTTCCCCCCCGGAATCGATACATTTTCCCTGTGGGCAGGAGGAAGAGATGAGAACACAGGGCTACAGGACGATCCGGTGGATTCCGGCGCTCCTGACCCTCTCCCTGCTGGGCTTCGCTGGAACCGGGCCGGGGGAAACAACGGCGGTGGCCTCCCGCGACGGGGCAAGCAGGCTGCTCCTGCCGGCCGGCTGGAAGGTCCGCCCCCACCTGAACGATGCGGCCGACCTGCAGGTGGCCAGTGTCAAGAACAACTGCTACCTGATAGTCCTGTCGGAGAAGAAGGCGGGCCTGGGGATTCTGAGCCTGGAGGAACATTCCCGCTTCGGCCGGGAGACGGTTCTGCAGGGCTTGGAGAATGGGGTCGAAAGCGCGGGGCCCATCTACCTGGAAATCGACGCCCGGCCCGCGGTGCAATACGAGCTGCGCGGGAGGATCAGCGGCCTCAAGGTCGCTTACCTGCACACCACTGTGGAAGGGATCGATTCGTACCACCAGATCGTCGCCTGGACCACCCAGTCGAGATTCGAGAAGAACCGTGCCGCCATAGAATCGGTGATCGAAAGTTTCATGGAGGCAGGTTCCTGATCCAGCCCGCCTGGCTCACGTTCTTCTACTGGAGAGCCGGAGCCTTCTTGGCCGCGAAGGAATCGACCTGGATCACCTCGAGACGGATCTCGTCGGCTGCCTGGATGCGCTGTTGCTCGTCCGCGGTGATGACTCCGGCCGCCGCCGCCTGCGCGATCAGACTCTTCCGATCGGCCTTCTTCAACTTGCCGGCACGAACCGCCTGGTGAATCTTCTTCTCCACCGGCCGCGCCTCGACAATCCGGTCCAGCGCCGCTTCGAGCCGGCCGAGGCCGGGCTCGTGGAAGGGGGGCAGATAGATCTCGGTGGTCAGCCGCAAACGCGCCTCGCGATCCTCCAGCAGGCCGCGCGCCACCTCGGCGCCGAGCGCGTCACTGGGCGGCCGCAGCCGGTCGCCGATCGGAAAGATGAAGGGCAGCAGGATCCACGCGGCGACCCGGTTCTCCAGGTTGTCGAGGACCCCGGCGAGGGCGACCTGGATCTTGTAGAGCGCATGGGCGCAGGCCCACCGCGCGTAGGGAAGATCGCATTCCTTCTGCCCCTCGTCCACGAACCGTTTCATTGTCGACGAGCCGAGGTAGAGCCAGGCCAGTACGTCGGCCAACCGCCCGCTCAGCTTCTCGCGACGCTTGAGGTCGCCGCCAAGAGTCACCATGGCAGTATCGGACACCAGCGCGAAGGCGGCGCTCATCCGCGAGAACCGCCCGAAGAAGGAACTCAGTTTCCCCTCGACCGGCGCCCGGTAGAGCCGGCCGAAAGTCAGGCCGAGAAGCATCGAACGCACGGCGTTGCGGAATACCGAGCCGACATGTCCGAAGAAGGCGCGATCGAAACGCTTGAGATCCTTCTCCTCCACCGCGCGGATTTCATCCTGCACGTACGGATGGCTCCGGATCGCTCCCTGCCCGAATATGATCATCGTACGGGTGAGGATGTTGGCCCCCTCCACCGTGATTCCGATCGGGATCGCCTGGTAGGCCCGCGACAGGATGTTGCGCGGCCCGCGGATGATCCCGGCTCCGGCCCGGATGTCCATGGCGTCGTTCACCACGTCCCGCATCCCCTCGGTCAGGTAAGCCTTGACGATCGCGGATATCACCGCCGGCCGCTCGCCCGCGTCAACCGCCGCCGCGGTCAGCTTGCGGGCCGCGTTCATCAGGTAGGTCATCCCGCCGATACGGGCCAGCGGTTCCTCGATCCCCTCGAACCGGCCAATCGGCATGTTGAACTGCTCGCGCACCGTGGCGTAAGCCCCGGCCACCCTGGTCGACAGCTCCGCCCCCGCCACCGCCAGCCCGGGCGGTCGATCTCCCTGCCCGATCCGCTCGGGTCCGCCGATCAAGAAGTCGAGCGGCACGAAAACATCATGTCCCCGGGTCGGGCCGATCTGAAACGGCACCCCCAGCGGATCGTGTCTCTCACCGATCTCGACACCCGGAACGTCGGCCGGGATCAGCGCGCAGTTGATGCCGCGATCCTTTTTATCGCCAAGAACCCGGTCCGGATCCAGCAACCGGAACGCCAGCCCGATCACCGTCGCCACCGGCGCCAGCGTGGTATACCGCTTGTCCCAGTTCAGCCGCATGCCGAGGACTTCCTTGCCCCGGTAGTTGCCGCGGCAAACGATCCCGGTGCTGCGCGGGGAGGCGGCGTCGCTTCCCGCCTCCGGCTCGGTCAACGCGAAGCAGGGAACCTCCTCCGCGGTGGCGAGCCGCGGCAGGTAGTAATCCTTCTGCTCCTTGGTGCCGTAATGATGGAGCAGCTCCGCCGGACCCAGCGAGTTCGGCACCATCACCGTCACCCCGGCCACCAGGCTGCGTGATGAGATCTTCGTCACCACCAGGGAGTGCGCCTGCGCGGAGAACCCGAGCCCGCCGTACTCCTCCGGGATGATCATGCCGAGGAACCGGTGCTTCTTGAGAAACTCCCACACCTCCGGCCCGAGGTCGCCGGTCTTGCTCACCTCCCAGTCGTCCACCATCCCGCACAGCTCTTCCACCGGGCCTTCCAGGAAGGCCCGTTCCTTTTCGGTGAGCGGTTTCGCCTGAAAATCGAGCAGCTTCCGCCAATCTGGATCGCCCGAGAACAGGTCGCGGTCCCACCAGACCGTCCCCGCCTCTAGCGCGATCCGCTCCGTGTCGCCCAGCCGGGGGAGGAACGGCGCCACCGCCCGCATCAGGAACCGGGTGACCAGGTGCCGGCGCAGGATGGGCAGGCCGAACAGCACCGCCGCCGACCCGGCCAGAATGGCCGTCATCTTAAAAAGCAACGAATAGGCGACGCCGCCGGCCCTCCAGACCAGAAACCCTAGCAGGACCGGCCCCACCCAGGCCCAGTAGGGCCGGCCGAAGTAAAGGAGGGCGATGGAAACGGCGGCGAGAACCAGCAGGGTCAGGATGACAAAGATGGTCATTACGACTCCAAGCAAGAAAATGGAACCTGAAAACCGGGCGGATCGCTCCCACAGCCGATCCTACCCCTAAAATATTGTCCCGGACAGCCTCCCGTCAATCCCTGGCGGGAAGATTGCCCGGAAAGGAAGGAATCTGGTATTTTATTGTTATTAATATGATGAAGAAAATAGTTCAAACGGGCGGACTTTCGTTGATCCTCCTCTCCCTCCTGCTGATCATCAACCTCCATGCCGAAGAACATGCAAAACCGAAGGTCCGGACACCCCCCACCAACCTGTCGGGTGAAGAGGCGAGAACCGTCAAGCTGTACCAGAAGGTGCTGCCAACCGTGGTGACGATCTTCTCCACCAAGCAGGTCGTTTCATTGAAAGGCCGGATCAAGGTCGAGTCGCTGGGCAGCGGGGTGCTGATCCCGCCCGACACCCATGTCCTCACCGCCGCCCACCTGGTGGATGGAACCGATGAGATCATGGTGAAAACCCAGGACGGGAAGATGCGCCCGGCGCAGATCGTGTTCAGCGAATCGGGCGCCGACATCGCCCTGCTGCGGCTCGAAACCCCCGACCCGAGCCTCGAGCACGCCAAGTTGGGCGATTCCGATCGGCTGGCGGTCGGGCAGACCGCATATGTGGTGGGATCCCCGTTCGGGCAGGAAAATTCCTTTTCGGTCGGACATATCAGCGGTTTCCGCGAATTCAATCGTCTATATGACGGCACCATCCTCGCCGAGTTCATCCAGGTCGATGCCGCGATCAACTCCGGCAACAGCGGCGGGCCGGTCTTCAACTCCCGGGCCGAGGTGATCGGCATCGCCTCGCAGATCCTCACCCAGAGCGGCGGATTCGAGGGGCTGGGGTTCGTGGTGGCGATCAACGCCGCCAAGCAGTTGCTGGCCCTGGAAGATCGGATCTGGCTGGGAATCGAGGGCATTTTTCTGGACGGAGAAAAACTTTCCCGCCTGCTCAACCTCGATATGGAGGGGGGCCTGCTGATCCAGTACGTCACCAAGGGGAGCCCGGCCGACAAGGCAGGCCTGAGGGGGGGAACGATCCCGGCCCAGATCTTCGACCAGGAGATCCTCCTGGGCGGCGATCTGATCATCGAATTCAACAACCAGGAGGCCTGCCACAGCGAGTGCCCGATCCAGGAAAGAGACCGGATCGCCAAGCTCGATCAAATCTCGGTGAAGATCCTCCGCGGCGGCAAGATCCTGGAAAAAACGGTCGATGTCTCCCAGTCCCGCCGGAACTATCTGAAGACCAGGGACATTCAATAAAGGGGCAAGCGCACCCCGATCACCGCTCCGCCCTCATCGGTGCTGCCGGCCGAGATCTCACCACCGTGCGCCTCGACCACCTTCCTGGCGATTGCCAGACCGAGCCCCGTTCCCTCATCCCGGGTCGTGAAGAACGGCTCGAAGATCCGGTCGCGGACCTCCAAGGGAATTCCCGGACCGTGGTCCCGGACATTGACGCGGCAATGGCCGTCGATACTCGCGACGGCAAGATCGATCCGTCCCCTACCCCCCATCGCCTGCGCCGCGTTCAGGATCAGGTTCAGGAACAGGTTCTTCAACTGCTCGTGACCTGCCCCCCTTAAACCGGTCCACTTTTTGAGTTAGGATTAAGGCGAAAATGGACCGAGAAAGGGGATCGAAATGCCCAGGAAACAGCACACACCGGAGCAGATCATCGCCAAGCTCCGAGAGGCCGAGATTGATCTCGCCCAGGGTGTTCAACCTCAGCCAAATTGGCACGAAAATCACCTCCTTTCCGGGGGCTAGCGGGACCGCCCCTCCACCACAATGAGGGCTTGTTCGGGCCTAAAAGTCAACGGAAATCTGGCCTCCGGAAAGTGGCCTAAATGGCAGAAAAGGCAGTGGATATACCTTGACTCCCCGACCCCAAGAGGTAGGCTCCAGATGGCCCGAATCCGGCCAGAAAGGGGACAAAATGTACGGATCTCGCCTCGCGCCGCAGGTGATGACCAGGGCGGAACAGGCGCGAATCCTGAGGGTT
>JAPUIV010000262.1 GCA_027296665.1 Acidobacteriota bacterium
TCGCCGGCCTCAAGGCGGCCTCCAGCCTGATCCTCCCGCTCCTGTTCTCCCTGTTCCTCACCTTGGTGAGCCTCCCTCTCCTGAATTGGCTCCGGACTCTCAAGATCCCCAAGGGGCTGGCGGTTCTGCTGACCCTCTGCATCGTGATCTTTCTCCTCGTCCTGATGCTCTCCCTGGTGGCCGGATCGATATCGGGATTCACCCAGTCGCTTCCCCATTACCAGGAACTTCTGACCGGCAAGATCGCCGGTCTTCTCGAGCGAGTCGAGACGATGGGGATCAAGGTCCCCGATGAGATCACCTATGATTGGATCAATCCGTCGGCTGCCCTCGACTGGGTGGCCGTGGCCCTCCTGACGGTGACAAGTGTGTTGTCCAACCTGGTGATGGTCCTCCTGACGATCGCCTTCCTGCTGCTCGAGGCGGCCGGTTTCCCCGACAAGCTCCAGGCCGCCTTCGGGCGGCCCGAGAACGCCGCCCGGGTTTCCCGGATCCGCACCGAGGTCGGGAGGTATCTCGCCATCAAGACCTCCATCAGCATCGTCACCGGGATCCTGGTCACCGTTGCCTTGTGGATCCTGGGTGTCGATTTCCCCCTGTTGTGGGGGCTTCTCGCCTTCCTCGCCAATTACATTCCCACCCTCGGCTCGATCATCGCCGCCATCCCGCCGATCCTTCTCGCCCTGATCCAGCTGGGATGGGGGCATGCCCTGGCGGTCGGCGTCCTCTTCCTGCTCATCAACCTGGTCCTCGGCAATATGGTGGAACCGCACCTGCTGGGCCGCCGTCTCGGGATCTCGACCCTCGTGGTGTTTCTCTCCCTCGTCTTCTGGGGATGGGTCTGGGGCCCTCCCGGTATGTTCCTGTCGGTGCCGCTCACCATCATTCTCAAGATCATGCTGGAAAATACCCAGGATTTCCGCTGGATCGCCGTTCTTCTCGATTCCGATCCAAAGACGGTCCCGCGACCGAATTCCGCGTCGTAAAGATCAATCCTTACGAGATATTACCGGGTGGGGGTTGGCGGGGGCTCATCCAGCTTGGAGGAGGCTCTTGATCCCCTGGAGGAGCCGGTCGACTTCCTTCTGGCCGACCCAGTAATGGGTGCAGGCCCGGAGGGAGCGGGGTCCTTCGGCGCCGAGCCAGACGCCGAAGTCGCGCTGGAGACGTTCCACCAGATCGGCGGCTGACAGGGGACAGGCCGGTTCCAGTGCGAAGTAAACGATATTCGTGCGGATGTTTTCGGTCTCCAGGTCGATTCCCTGGATCTTTGCCAGGCCGAGGGCGATCCGGCGCGCGTTGGCGTGATCTTCCCCCAGCCGGCCGGTCATCTCGTTCAGGGAGATCAGGCCGGCGGCGGCCAGGACTCCCGCCTGGCGCATCCCGCCCCCCAGCGATTTTCTGACCCGCCGCGCCTGGTGGATGAACTCTTTCGACCCGCATAGCACGGAACCGACGGGGGCGCATAGCCCCTTGCTGAGACAGAAGGTGACGGAATCGACGGAGCGGGTCAGATCGGCCGGCTCCAGACCGAGGGCGGCCGCGGCATTGAACAGCCGGGCGCCGTCCAGGTGGACCGCCATTCCGTGCCGATCGGCGATGGCACGGATCGCGTCAAAATAGTCGGGCGGCACCGGGAATCCATTCCGCGCCCCGAAGCTGTTCTCGACCAGGATCAGGCGGCTGCGCGGCAGGTGGGGATCGTCGCCGCGCACGGCCGCTTCCACTTGATCGAGATCCATGCGGCCCTGCCGGTCGGTCGGCAGGGGGCGCGGGACGATGCCCCCGATCGTGGCCATCCCCCCCGCCTCCCATTGCAGGACGTGACCATCGGCCGCGCAGATGGTCTCGTCTCCCCTGTGCGCGTGGGAAAGGATCCCGGCCAGGTTTCCCATCGTGCCGCTGGCGACGAATAGCCCGGCCTCCTTGCCAACGCGGCCGGCGGCTTCCTTTTCCAGAAGGTTCACCGTCGGATCTTCACCGTAGACGTCATCTCCCAGCAGCGCCTGTTTCATCGCCTCCCGCATGGCGGGCGTGGGCCAGGTGACCGTGTCCGACCGGAAGTCGATTCGATCCATTCAGGCCTCCCCACCTGACCCCATCAGGCGGTCAGATCGGTGGCGGCGTTCACCAACCGGCGGATGATCTCGGGCGATTCGTGAATGGGTTTTCCCTCCAGGACCAGGCAGGGGGCCTGATCGATGCCGGTAAGGCGAACCAGGTCGGTGCGCGCCTGCGCGTCCCGGGTGACATTCTTGGCGGCGAGGTCATCCTGGAGATGCAGGTTGTCCCGGGCGATCAGGGTGGCCCGCGAGAACCCGCACCGGCTCTTGAAGTACAGGATCGACTCCCTGGGAAGGCCGGCCGGGGCGGGGATCTCTTTCACCCGGGTGGTCGATTCCCGGTCCAGGGAATCGCAAAGATCGACCAGCTCGGCGATTTTCCGCCTTCCGTCCGGGGTCACGGTAGAGGTATGGCGGACGGTTCCGCCGCTGTCGATGATCACCGTCGCCCGGTCGTCGATTCCCCCCTTGTCCAGGTAGTATCCGAATGCCTTCCCCAGCCCGCCCTTCGGTTCGAAATCGGCAAGGAGGGGGAAGGAGATCCCGCCGAGATCCCTGGCCCAGTTGGCATGGCAGTAGACGCTGTCGACGCTGACACCCAGGACCTGGGTGTGGGCGGCCCGGAAGCGGGGAAGAAGTCCTTCCACTTCCGGCACCTCCTGGCTTCAGGTCGGTGTCCAGTCCAGGGGGTAGAACAGCAGCATCACATGCCGCTTGTTGTGGAAGGTTTGGAGGGAGATCTCTCTTCCCAGATGGTCTTTCAAGGAGAAGGCCGCAGCCCTCTCTCCAACCTTTAACATCGGTTCCTCCTGTTCCAAAATCGCTGGACGTCTGCTAACATTCCATCAAACGGGCCAGCACATTATATCCCGGAGGAGAGGATCGGAAATGAAAATTCGCCTGTTTCAGGTCGACGCATTCACCGGCAAACTATTTTCGGGCAATCCTGCCGCCGTCTGTCCGCTCGACAGGTGGCTGGACGATGAAAAACTGCAGGCGATCGCCGCGGAAAACAACCTCTCGGAGACCGCCTTTTTCGTTCAACGGGATGACGGGTACGATCTGAAATGGTTCACCCCGACCATGGAGGTCGATCTTTGCGGCCATGCCACCCTGGCCACGGCATTCGTCATCTGGGATCGGCTGGAAAGCGGGGCGGAGACCCTGCAGTTCCACACGCGCAGCGGCATTCTTTCGGTGCGGCAAAAGGGGGATCTCCTGGTGATGTCGTTCCCGATCCTTTCCCCCGAAACGATCTCCGCGCCTCCCGACCTGGAGGCCGGCCTGGGCAGGAAGCCGATCGAAGTCCTGTACGCCGGTGAATCGGAACGATCGGGAAACTATCTGGCGGTGTTCGATTCGGAAAACGAGGTGCGGGCGATCCGGCCCGACTTCGACGCCCTCGGCCGGATCGAGAATGCCGGGGTGATCATCTCCGCCCGCGGCAAGACCGCCGATTTCGCCTCGCGGTACTTCGCTGTTCCGTTCGGCGTTCCGGAGGATCCGGTCACCGGCTCGATCCAT
>JAPUIV010000263.1 GCA_027296665.1 Acidobacteriota bacterium
TTCGACTGAGGTCGCGCCTTCCCCCGCGAACCTGGCCGAGAAGATTCCCGGTTTCCCACCCAGCGCTTCGACCTCGAGCCCGGAATCGTCCGCCACGGTCAGGTAGGGAACCATCTGGCTGTAATGGATCGCCTTGCCAACCGCGTTTTCCTCATAGGTCGCACCCGCCTCGGGGAAAGTCCCCATCCCCGGAACCTCCTGGAGGGCCAGCAACGATACCTGCAGCTCACCCAGCATGGAACGGATCTCCTCCACCTTGCCGCGATTCCAGGTGGCGATCAGAAGGGTCGGCCGGGTCAATCGAATCAACTCCCTATCGCGGTGAGCTCAAATGGAGAGGGGGACCGATCTCCGATCGAGGGTATCGGTATCGGCAACGAGCCTCCCTCCATCCAGGCGGATCACCCGCCGCGGAAAGGAACGGATCAATTCCAGGTCGTGGGTTGCGACCAGAACCGTGGTGCCGAACAGGTGGATCGACTTGAACAATTGAAGGATGTCCCTGCTCAGATCCGGATCCAGGTTTCCCGTCGGCTCATCCGCGAGCAGGATCGCCGGCCGGTTGACGATCGCCCGGGCGATGGCAGTTCGCTGCTTCTCCCCGCCGGAAAGTTCTTCAGGATAGGCGTTGCGCTGATCGTACAGACCGAGATCCCTGATGACCTCGCGGGTTCTGGTTCTTTGCGCCAGCCCGACGATGCCGACAATCTCGAGGACGAAAGCAATATTCTCGAAGACTGTTTTCCGGGGGAGAAGTTTGAAGTCCTGGAACACCACCCCGATGTTCCGGCGCAGATAGGGGATCTTGCCCGCCGGAAGGTTGACGATGCTTTTTCCCTGGATCAATACCTGTCCCCTGGTCGGCTTCTCCTCCCGCAGGAGAAGACGGAGCAGGGTGGTCTTCCCGGCACCGCTCGGTCCGGTCAGAAAGGCGAACTCTCCTTTCTCCAGGCGGAGATTGACGTCCTCCAGGGCGTACATCCCGGGCCGGAACTGCTTGAATACATGTAGCAGGCGAATCATCGGAATTCTTCCAACAATCGGATCCAGAGTTCAGAAAAGATCGGGAGGATCGAAACGCCCCCAGCTCTCGAGAGTCCTGCGAGTCTGCCTCTTTTTCCGCAAGTAAGACAGGAGAAACAGAATCCCGATCCCCGAGAACAGCAGGCCGTTGGAGGTCAGGATCGGGATCCAGCGGTACTTCCAGACCACCGATTCCCGCCAGGCCCTTTCGGCATCGGCGATGCCCCTTCCCGTCACCTCGTGAAAAGCGGCGGGGAAATCGATCCCCTCTCGAACCCGTCCCAGAATGCGCCGGGGAACCTCCTCGCCATGCTTGCGGGTCAAGTATCCCATGAAAGAGAACGACTGGGCGTAAGCGGCCCGGGCCGCCCCCTGCCGCGACGGGAACCGGGTGGCCAGCGCCTCGAGGGGCAGGTTCGTGCCGGAAAACTGTGAGGCGGACAGGACGAACGCATCCCGGAACCCCCATCGTCTCGACTGCAGCATCGCCACCCCTTCCTCGAACCATCGCGGGATCTGCGCCGACCGACTCCCCAGGGTGAAGTTGAACAGGACGTGAGTCAACTCGTGCAGGAAAACCGACTCGATTTCGATCAAAGGGTACGATCCCAGCCGGTTGCGAACGATGACGATCATCGTGGTTCCCCGCGGGACGAAGCCGGCGGCCCAGTCGGGCACGGCTCTGCCGTTCCGGACCGGATCCGGGACCGTTTGCAGGCGGACGTCGATCCGCCGGGGGATCGACGCGCCGAGGTCGAGGGCGATCCGCGGCAACAGAACTCCCCCCCGCTCGGCCAGATGGAGCACATCGGCGCGCATCGGTTCGGGGAATCGAAAGACGAAGGGAGGATGAACCAGCTCGCGGAGATTCTCCTCCCCGACCTGGGAAAAAACCATGCTGGCCAGACCCAAGGCCAGGGCCGGCGCCTTGAGGTGGCGGATCGACACCACGGCTCCCTTCCGCACCCGGATTCAGGATTTCCGGAGTTCCTCCAGCCGTTCCCGGAGGAGACGGTTGGCCAGCGCCGGATTCGCCTTGCCCCGTGTCCCCTTCATGATCTGCCCGACCAGAAAACCAAGCGCCTGCTGTTTTCCCTGAAGATACTGGTCAACGGCTTTCCCGTTGGTCCTGATCGCTTCCTCGACGGCCGCGACGATCGCCTTCTCGTCGGTGATCTGGACCAGGTTTTTCTCCCGGACAATCTCTCCGGGCGGCTTTCCGGTCCGCGACATCTCCTCGAAGACGGTCTTGGCAATCTTGCCGCTGATGGTGCCGATATCGAGGAGACCGATCATCCCGGCGAGATCCTTGGAGGTGAAGAGAAGTTCCCCGATCCGGAGCTTCTTTTCCTTCAGGAGATGGAGAACCTCCCCCAGCACCCAGTTGGCGGCCGCCTTCGGATGGTGGGATGCCCGGGCCACCTCTTCGTAGTAGTCGGCCAGGGGCTTTTCCTCGGTCAAGGTGATGGCATCGGCGTTCGGAAGTCCGTACTCCCGCACGAATCGATCCTTCCGCGGCCCCGGAAGTTCCGGAATCTCTGCACGGATCTTTTCGATCCAGGAATCTTCGATCAGGAGAGGCGGCAGGTCGGGCTCCGGGAAGTAGCGGTAGTCGTGGGCATCCTCCTTGGATCGCATAATTATGGTTTCCCCTCTCGCCGGGTCGAACATGCGGGTCTCCTGATGGACCGTTCCGCCATCCGCGAGGAGCTGTCCCTGCCGGCGGATCTCGAAGGCAAGGCCGTGCTTGACGAATCGGAAGGAGTTCAGGTTCTTCAACTCCACCCGGGTGCCAAACGCGGCCTCTCCCCGCGGCCGGAGGGAAATGTTCGCGTCGCAACGCATGGAACCCTCGTCCATGTTGCCGTCGCAAACACCGAGGTAGCGCAAAACCGATCGGAGCAGGACCAGGTAGGCATGAGCCTCCTCCGGACTGCGCAGGTCGGGCTCCGAGACGATCTCCGCCAGCGGGATTCCGGACCGGTTGAAATCGACATAACTGAAGGGATCTCCCGTATCGGAATGGATCAGCTTGCCGGCGTCCTCCTCCAGGTGAATGCGGGTGATCCCGATTTCCTTCTTCCTGCCATCCACTTCGATCTCCACCCTGCCGTGCTCCGCCAGAGGCAGTTCAAACTGGGAGATCTGGTAACCCTTGGGGAGGTCTGGGTAGAAATAGTTCTTCCGGGCGAATATCGATCGCCGGCGAATCTCGCAACCCAGGGCAACCGCCAGGCGGAGACCGCACTCCACCGATTTGCGATTCAGGACCGGCAGCACTCCGGGCATCCCGAGACAGACGGGGCAGGTGTTGGTGTTGGGCGGGCTGCCGAAGGTGGTGGTGCAGGAACAGAAGATCTTGCTCCTGGTGAGCAGCTGGGCGTGGACCTCGAGGCCGATCACCGCTTCAAATTGCACCGGTTTCCTCCCGAAAAGAGCCGTGAATTCGCCGGAATTATAGCACACGCTCGGCCACGCCTCCCCTCCCGATCGGCCGTGGACCGATCTTGACTCACTCAACCCGGGAGGATAGGATGATGGGAGAAAGTACCCCGCCAGCCGACAAATTTGAAGGGAGAAACCGATGAGTATCTTTCCGGTGAGATTCGATCGAATCCGGCCGTTTCTGGTTCTGGTGATCTGTGTTTCAACGAACCTCTGGGGGGCAATCGACTCCCGGGAGGACATGGAGCGGGTATTCGATTCCTTCTACCGGATCGGCTTGAACACCGAAACGATATACGCCGCCGACGGATTCGAGCTCCGCAAGGACGCGATGGTTTTCCAGTTCCAGGAGGGAAATTTCTTCCTCATGGACCCGCTGGAGGGGGAGATCACCGGCGCCTATTTCATCGGGAAG
>JAPUIV010000264.1 GCA_027296665.1 Acidobacteriota bacterium
GCGGCGATCGGACGCGATCTGTCCCGGATCATCTTGAATTCGTTCCCGTCGCTCCAAACCGGGACGCGGTCGCGCTGGGCGACGTCGAAGCCGAGGAAGAACAGAGCCTGGAGATCCTCCGCCGCGCCGGTGAGGTCCCAGCTCGGGTCGTACTCGTCCGATGGCTCGTGGTAGTTCTCCGCGGTATATTTTTCCCGCTGTTCCATCCCCCACCCCTCGGGCCGGCCGATGAAATTGATGCCGGGGTCGGCGTACAGGGAGGGGACTCCCTTCTTGGCGAAGCTGAACTGGTCGGACCGGTAGAAGAATCCCTTCTCCGGTTCGCTGTCGGGAACGATCTCTCGATCCTGCTCGGCGGTAATGGCGCGCAGGTCGTCGTCGAGATCGGAATTCCCCAGGCCGACCACCACCATGTCCTTGGTCCGGCCCCAGACATTCAGTCCGTCCATGTTGATCACCGCTACGGTATCGGCCAGGGGAAAGATGGGGTTCTCGGCGTAATGCTTCGAGCCGAGCAGCCCCTGCTCCTCGGCCGTGACTGCGAGAAAGAGAACGGACCGTTTCGGGGAGGTCGGCAGGCCGGCGAAGGCATCCGCCAGTTCGAACAGGCCGGCGGTGCCGGTGGCGTTGTCGTAGGCGCCGTTGAAGATCTTGTCCTCACCCTCGAGGGCGGGATTCTTGCCGAGATGATCCCAGTGCGCCATGTAGATGACATACTCATCCTTCAGAACAGGATCGCTTCCCTCGAGCAACCCGAGAACGTTTTTCGAGTCGACGTTCCGGAAGCTGTTGGTGATGGTGGTATGGGCCCGGAGGCCGAGCGGCACCGGCCGGAAGCTCCGGCTGACCGCCGCCTTCTTCTGTTCCTCCAGGTCGAGGCCGGCCATCTCGAAGATCCTTGCGGCCGCATCGTAGGTCACCCACGATTCCATCCGGAGCTCGCGCTTCGCCTTGCCGGACGGGCGGAGGTGAAACTGTTCGCCCGACCAGGAGTTCTCGACCGTGCCCCACGGATAGCCCGCTGCCTCGTCCTCGTGGATCAGGATCACCCCGTCGGCTCCCATCTTTCTCGCCTGTTCATACTTGTAGGTCCAGCGGCCGTAGTAGGTCATCGCCCGCCCTTTGAACAGGGTTTCGTCCTCCAAGGGCGGATCGTTTACCAGCATGACCAGTACCATCCCCTGGACGTCGACCCCCTTGTAGTCGTTCCAGTTGTACTCCGGCGCCTGGGTTCCGTATCCGACGAACAGCAGGTCGCCGACGGCGCCGACTCGCCGCTCCACCCTGCGGGTCACCGCGATGAAGTCTTCACCGTACTTGAGCGGCAGCGAAGCGTCCCCCCGCCGCAGGGTCAGGGTCATGTTTGACGATGCGGTGATCCCGACCAGCGGGACCTCCTGGAAAAAGGTGCCGTCGTCGCCGGCGGGCAGCAGTCCTGCCTTCCGGAAGTGGTCGGCGATGTAGGCGATTGCCATCTCCTCGCCGTGGCTGCCGGGTCCCCGGCCTTCCATCTCGTCGTCGGAGAGATTGCGGACATGTTCCGCCAGGTCCGCCCCCTGGATCGATGCCGCGGCGTCCCGGACTTCCTGGCTGCGCCCGCCCACCAGCGAGCAGGCGGAAATGACCAGGACCATGGAGAACAACAGGTAAGCCGATCCATTCCAACGATTCATCACTACCTCCCGTGCGCGGACGGGTCCGCGACGCTGCCCAGAAAATATTAAGGTCCGTTACCTATAGCACACCGGTCCGGGGGGGTCCACCCCCGGAACAAGAAATTCTTTGATTTCATCGGTTTCAATCGAGATTGTATTGCTTGAGCTTGCGGAAGATGGTGGCGCGGCTGATGCCGAGCATCCTGGCGGCGCGGGCGCGATCGCCGTCCGCGTCCTCGAGGACGCGCAGGATGTGGAGCCGTTCCACCTCGTCGAGAGTGGCGAGGCCGGAAGGGGCCTCCTCCAGTCCGGTCAGTTTCTCATAGCTCTGTCGGTCCAGTTCCACGGTTCTGAGGGTGATCCGGGTGTCGGTGAATAAGGCCAGGCGCGACAGGGTGTTTTCCAGCTCGCGCACGTTGCCGGGCCAGGAGTAACGCAGCAGGAGATCCATCACCCCCTGGCCGATCTGGTAGGTAGGCTTCTGGTTGCTCTTGGCGATCCGGTCGAGGAAATGGCGGCAGAGCAGGGGGATATCCTCCTTGCGGTCGCGCAGGGGCGGCAAGTTGATGGTGAGTACACTCAGCCGATAGTACAGGTCCTGTCTGAGTTTGCCCGTCTCGATCAGCTTCTCCGGCGGCTGGTTGGTCGCGGAGACCACCCGGACATCCACTTTTCTGATCGTGGTGCTCCCCACCGGCCGGATCTCTCCTTCCTGGATCGCGCGCAGGATCTTGCTCTGCATGGCGAGACTCATGTCGGCGATTTCATCCAGGAACAGGGTTCCCCCGTCGGCCACCAGGAACAGGCCGTCCTTGGGATGATCCGCGCCGGTGAAGGCGCCCTTGACGTGGCCGAACAGTTCGCTCTCCAGGAGATTTTCCGGCAGGGCCGCGCAGTTTTCGCTGACGAATCTTTTCTTTTTTCGGGGACTCTGAAAATGGATCGCGCGGGCGACCAGCTCCTTCCCCGTGCCGCTCTCTCCCTGCACCAGCACCGGCAGGCTGCTCTCCGAAAGCCGGTCGAGCAGGTCGTATACCGTCCGCATGGCAGGGCTCTTGCCGATGATTTTGCCGTAATGGTAGCGTTCCTCGACGCAGCGTTTCAGATAGCGGTTCTCCTCCTCGAGGCGGCCGTAGAGGCTGGCGTTTTCCATCGCGACCGCCGCCTGCCCGGCGAAGACCTCGAGGAATCGCAGATCCTCCTCCGAGAAGTTCTTGCGCCCTTGCCGGGTATCGAGATAGACGGTGCCGAGGATCCGTTCCTGGTACACCAGCGGGACGCACATCAACGACCGGATATGGTACAGACTGACCGACTGGAAGTTCCGGAAGCGATCGTCCGAACCGGCGTCGAGGGCCAGGATCGATCGTCCCTCCCGGCTTGCCTGAAGCACCTTGGAGCTGTACTTGGAGGCGTCGGCCAGGGTTTCCTTTTCCGCGTTCCGGGCCACGCGGATCCGCATCTCCCCGCTGGCCTCGTCATGCACGAACAGGATGCCTCGTTCGGCCCCGACCAGGTCGATGGCGAGGTCCATGACCCGTTCCAGAAGCTCATCGATCGACAGGATCGAGGTGATCGCCCGGCTGATGTCGTGCAGGGTCATGAGGGCCCGCGTCGAGAGAGGAGAGGGGGATGCCTCATCGGAGCCGGCCGCCCTATCCGTTTCGGCCCGGTCCAGGACCTGTTTTCTCTCCGGGCTCCGCAGGTAACCGTCTCGCATCGCGCCCTCCTGGATCCGGGAAGCGATTCTCTTGATTTCTCCTGCCGCCTCCCGGTTTCGATCCGCGGCGCGGGAAAGATCTTTCTGTTCCAAGGCGCAACGGGCCAGCCGCGACAGGATCTCCAGGTGGGACTCCGCGCGTCCGAGTTCCCGGGCCAGGCGTTCCGCCTCGGCAAGGATCCCCTCGGCATCGCCCCAGGCGCCTGCCGCCATGAGGGCGTCGGCCCGCGCCCGCAATGCCAGAAGCCGGTCCTCGGGGAGATCCGATTCGCCGGCGATGGTTGCGATCCGGTCGGCGGTTTCCCGCAGCCGGCGCCGGTTGCCCTTGGCCAGGGCAATCCGTTGCTTGGATTCCAGGGCGCGCATGCGGATCCTCCGGTTGCCCAGCTTTTCCGCCAGCCGTCCGGCCTCCTTCAGGAGACCGAGGGCGTCGGTTTCCTCGCCCAGTTGGAAACGATTGAAAGCCAGTGAGGCGAGGGCGAATCCTTCCTGAACCTCGTCTCCGAGGCGTCTCGCCTCCTCGAGGGCGCGGCCGCGGGCGGCGGCCGCCGAGGCGGTCTCACCCAGCCGCTCGTATGCCTTTCCCATTCCGTCCAGGCAGGTGGGGATGTGGTGGCGGTTGTGGATCTCCTCCATCAGCGTGATCGCCTGCTCATACGTCTCCAGGGCGCCGTCATACTGCCCGAGAAAGACCTCCGTTTCTCCCATGTTGAAAAGGGCGGTCGCCTGGTCGGTTCTCGATTCCACCTCGCGGGCAAGATGCACGCATTCCTGGAAGCTGTGAAGCGCCTCGTCATGTCTGCCCATCGCCTTGAAGCAGAGACCGATGTTGTTCAGCGACTGGGCGGCCAGCCGGCAGTCCCCGGTCCGCTTACGGAGCGCCAACGATTTTTGCAGGTACCCGAGACTCTCCTCCGGCCTTCCCTGGAACAGGCAGACCAGGCCCATGTTGTTCAGGGTGCTGGAGGTGCGTTTCTTGTCGCCGATCTCCTTCCAGAGAACGAGGGCCCGGCGATAGTAATCGAGAGCTTTTTCGCCCGACCCGGACCGGGAGAGGACCATCCCGATGGTGTTCAGGCACTTGGCCATTCCCGCCGGGTACCGTTCCCGTTCGGCGATCTCGAGTCCCCGGTTGGCGAATTTCAAGGCTTGCTCGTATTTCCCGGTCGATCCGTGGGCCCACGCGATCAGGTCGAGAGCGGTGACCTGGCCCTGGCGGTCCCCGAGATCGGCCCAGATCTCCTGCGCCTTCCGGAAATTCCGGATCGATGCGGCATGGTCGCCGATCCGTTGCAGAACCTGACCGCTCCGGAAGAGGATCCCGGCACGCTGACTCTTCTTACCGCGGCCGAGGAGGTGGAGGGCCGATTCGAGATGCATGATGGCCCGGTCGTTGGCGTGCATGGCCTCGGCCCGGTCGGCCCCCTCCAGGCAGTACCGCAATCCTCTTTCCCGATCCCCGCCCCGGGCGAAATGCCAGGCGAGTTCTTCCGTCCCGCCTTCTTTTGGGTCTGTCTCCTTCCCCTCCAGGAGGGCGCCGATCCGCAGGTGGATCGGGCGGGCGCGAGCTCCCAACCGTTGATAGAGGACGTCCCGGAAGGGACGATGGCGGATCCGGTATCGAGGTTCCGCCGCGGCAGGGGAAGGGCTGGCCGGTTCGGTTTCCAGCAGGCCGTTCCTGGACAGATTCTCCAGGCGTTTCCGGATTTCCGGTTCCGGTTTTCTTTCGATTTCTGCGACCCAGGTTGCGGGGACAGTGCGATCGAAGGCGGCAATTACCATCAACAGTTCGACTTCTTTCGGTTCCAGCCGTTCCAGGCGGCGGGAGATCATCTCCCCGACCGAACCCGGCACCCGGGTCCCGAGCCGGCCCAGATCGAAACGCCAGCGGCCCGATACCATCTTCAGGCTGCCCTCCTCGAACAGGCTGTTCATCAACTCCGCGGCGAAGAGCGGATTACCGCCGGTGCATCGGTGGACCAGGCGGGCCAGTTTGCCGAAATCCTGGGAGGTGCCGAGCATGGAACGGATCAGTCCCAGGATCTCTTCCGGGTCCAGGGGTGCCAGGTCCAGGAGAAGAACCCCGGGATTACGGGACAGGGCGGCGAGGGCATCCCGGACCGGTCCGGGGGCGTCCTCCTCGCGAAGGTCGGCGATGAGAAGATGGGGAGTTGCGCCCTTCCTCTCCGCGATCCGCCGGAAGATTTCAATGGAGAGTTGATCACACCATTGCAGGTCGGCCAGGTGAAGGATCAAAGGTTCCCGTTTCGCGGCCTCCACCAGAAATTCCTCAATGGCCGCGGGGATCCCGGCCTGGTCCTTCTCCGGAAGGGTCGACAGGGGTGTTCCTCCCACCAGGCTGAGAAGATGATTCTGCCGTTCGCCGGTGGAAGGTTGGTCCTTTTCGATCCGCCCGCCGCGGCGCGCCGTCACCGCCCGCAGGATTTCCAGGAACGGGCCGCAGGGCCCCCCGCCGGATCGAGGACAGGTACCGCTGTAAAACGGAATCTCTTCCAGTTGTGCCTGGTGCCGGAATTCCCGGATCAACCGGCTCTTGCCGATGCCGGCCGGGCCGCGAACCAGGATGGCGGCGGGACGGGCCGTTCCTCCCTCCTTCAGGGCGCCCATGGCTGCCAGGATCGCTTCCAGGGATTGACCCCTGCCGTTGAACGAGGGGCTGGAGAGTTGCGTCTCCGCCTGGGAGACCGGCGCGATTGCTTCCGGCCGGCTGCAGGCCTGCTGGATCGCCTCCCGGAGATCGAGCGCCGTACTGAACCGCCGGGCGGGTTCCTTTTCCAGGAGCCTCATGATGATCGATTCCATCGACCGGGAGATGTTCGGCTGCACCGATCGGGGCGGTTCCGGCTGGCGGTGCAAGTGCGCGTTGATCACCGCGATCGGTTTGCCGTCGTCGAAGGGGAGCCGTCCGGTCATGACCTGGTAGAAGATCACCCCCAGCGAGTAGAGGTCGGACCGTCCATCCATGGGGCCGCCCATGAAGGCCTCCGGTGCGGCGTAATGAACGGTGCCGGTCAGGGTGGCCGGCGACTTCTCCTTCCACCCCAGCCCGAAATCCAGAAGCTTGGTCCGGGGGGAGGTCCGGACGTTCCTCGGCGGGCAGTGTTCCACAAGAATGTTCTGCGGCTTCAGATCCTGGTGGTGGACGCCGCGGCCGTGCATGTAATGCAGGGTCCCGCAGATCTGGACGAACAGGTTCGGCAGCGAATCTGCAGGGAGCAGGCGGGCCGCCTCGAGCAACGACACCCCCGGGATGTAATCGCGGGTCAGGTAATGGCGGCCGGATTCGGCTTCGGTGCCGAAATCGCGGGCCCGGGCGATGCCGGGATGCCGGAGCATGGCCATCGCGTGAAACTCATCCTTGAGACGGCCGATCTCCTCTTCGGTCATCCCCTCCCGGGCGAGCAGCTTCAGGGCCAGATGCTCGTTCTCCTTGAGCTGATCCTCCACGAGGTAGACCGTGCCGAATCCCCCCTTGCCGAGGAGCCGGACCACGCGGTAACGCCCGTCGATGACCCTGGCGAACCTCCCCTGGTTCATCCCTCTCCTTTGCAGGATGCTTGGAAATTCATGAAAAATCAGAGACTTACCGCTTC
>JAPUIV010000265.1 GCA_027296665.1 Acidobacteriota bacterium
GCCTTACCCTCCCTGGGAACCACCCTGAGAACGCGGCCTCGCTTGCCCCGATCCTTCCCCGAGATCACCTGCACCGTATCCTCTTTTTTTACGTGGACTCGTGTAGTCATGACCGTCCCCTCACAGGACCTCTGGAGCCAGGGAGATGATCTTGGTGTATTTTCTTTCCCGGAGTTCCCTGGCAACCGGGCCGAAGATCCGGGTTCCAACTGGTTCCCCTTGGTCGGTAATCAGAACCGCGGCGTTCTGGTCGAATCGAATGTAGGTGCCATCTCGTCTCCGGATCGCTTTCTTAGTTCGAACCACCACGGCACGGACCACGGTTCCTGCCTTGACTGTTCCGCCTGGCGTCGCTTCCCGGACCGAGCAGGTAATGACATCGCCGATTCCTGCATACCGCCTGTTGGAGGTCCCCCGGGGATGGATGCAGAGTAGCCGTTTCGCACCCGAATTATCGGCGACATGGAGAATGGTTTGCATTTGAATCATTGTAGTTCTCTCAGCGGAATATCCGGGCAAAAACCCGGGCCCGGCGGGCTTCACTCAGGCCCGGGTTCCTTTCCGAAGGATCTGGCGGACCCGGAAACGCTTCCTCCGGCTCAGGGGACGGGTTTCAATGATCTCGACCCAATCCCCGGGCTGGCACTGCCCCGTTTCATCGTGCGCCAAAAATTTCTTTCTGCGGCGGATCATTCGTTTGTAAAGTGGATGTTGTATCCGCCTCTCCACCTGAACCACGGCAGTTTTCTCCATCTTGTTGCTGACCACGAGACCCTGCTTCAGGATCGAGCGTCTTTTCGGTTCCGCCATCTTTTCCATCTCTCCCCGCCGTCAGGCGGAAGGTGTTTTTTGATCTTTCTTCTCACGGAGAATGGTGAGGATCCTGGCCAGATCATGGCGAATGGTCCGCACTTTCACAGGATTCTCAACATTGCCCGCTGCAGATTGAAACCGGATTCGGAGAATCTGCTGGCGAAGGGATTTCTCCTCGCCCCGCAATTCCTCCACGGTTTTCTCCCGGTACAGGTTCGCTTTCAAGCCCAGTACTCCTTATCGATCACCGGGTCACGATCGCCGTCTTGAAAGGCAACTTATGGGAAGCCAATCGCAAAGCCTCCTTGGCCTGGAGGAAAGGGATCCCTTCCATCTCGTAGATGATCCTCCCCGGTTTCACCACCGCCACCCAGCCTTCGGGAGGGCCTTTCCCTTTTCCCATCCGAACTTCCGCAGGTTTTTTGGTAACCGGTTTCGCCGGAAAGATTCTCACCCAGATCTTACCGCCCCGCTGAATAGCCCTGGTCATGGCTACACGGCCTGCTTCAATTTGGCGGTCGGTGATCCAACCCGGTTCCAGGATCTTGAGTCCGATATCGCCGAACGATACCCTGCTTCCCCTGAACGCCTTGCCGCGCCTCTTTCCCCGCTGCTGCTTGCGGTACTTCACTTTCTTAGGCATCAGCATGAAACCGTTCCCTTATTTCCTTTTCTGAACTTTCAAAGGCGGGGTCGCGCCGGAGGAGCCGGGCCCCTGCCCAGCGTCTGGTCCGACGTATCACCCCGGTTCATCCAGACCTTGACTCCGATCTGCCCATGAGTCGTTTTGGCCTCGGTAAAACCATATTCGATATTCGCGCGAAGGGTATGCAGAGGAACTTGCCCCTCCAGGTACCATTCCGCTCTTGCGATCTCATGACCGGCAAGGCGTCCCGAGCAACGGACACGCACGCCCTTGGCGCCAAATCGCATGGCCGATTCAATCGCCTTCTTCATCGCCCTCCGGAAGGCGACCCGGCGAACCAATTGCAAGGCAATGCTTTCGGCAACCAGTTGGGCGTCCAGTTCGGGCTTGTGAACCTCAATGATATTGATGAAGACCTCTCTCCCGGTTCTCCTCTTGATACCCTCTTTGAGCTTGTCCACCTCGCTTCCTTTTCTGCCAATGATGATTCCTGGCCTGGAAGTATGAATGTGGATGCGCAACTTGTTAGCGGCCCTTTCGATTTCGACCTTCGAGATTCCTCCATGGGAAAGACGTTGCTTCAGGAGATCCCGGAGAGCCAGGTCTTCGTGCAAAAGATCAGCGTAATCCTTCTCCGCATACCATCGGGAAAGCCAAGTCTTGGTATAACCTAGCCGGAAACCGTAGGGATGAACCTTCTGACCCAAACTATTCTCCTTCTCGGGCAACCATCATTGCCCCTTTGATTCTTTTCCGCCGCGGCGGACATCCAGGCCGATGGTCATATGACAGGAACGTTTCAAAATCTGGAATGCCCGTCCCTGGGCGCGGGCTCGAATCCGTTTCTGCACCGGGGCCTCGTCCACAAAGGCCCGGGCCACAAATAATTTATCGATGTCGACGTTCTCCTGTTTTTGCTTGGCATTGTCAATCGCCGACCGCAACAACCTTGCAATTTCCTCGGACACGGCACGGCGTGAAAACAGCAAGCGGGTTAACGCATCCCCCACCGGTTTCCCTCGAATGGTGTCGATTACGAGACGCGCCTTCTGCGCTGATCCTCGCGTATACCGCAAACGTGCCTGGGCAAGCATTTACAAAAACCTCTCAGTGGTTCCCTAGGAAGAAGCCTTCACGGGACGCGAATCCATCTTTGCCTTCCCCCCGAAGGAATGGCTCCGGAAGATCCGTGTGGGAGAAAATTCTCCCATTTTATGGCCCACCATATTCTCGGTGATATATACCGGAATGAACTTTTTTCCGTTATGAACGGCGAAAGTATGGCCGACCATTTCGGGAATGATGGTCGAACGCCTTGACCAGGTGCGGATTACCTTTTTCTCGGATCGGCGGTTCATTTCCTCAACCCTGTTGAGGAGATAGGCATCCACGAACGGTCCTTTTTTTATCGAACGGCTCATCAATTTCTCCCGAGGGATACTCCAGATCCCTTCTAGCCTGACTTTCTCTTCTTTCGCCGCCGAATGATGAAGCGATCAGTCCTTTTCATCGAGCGGGTCTTGTATCCCTTGGTCGGTACTCCCCACGGAGTACAGGGGTGCCGGCCACCGGAGGTTTTTCCCTCCCCTCCGCCGTGGGGATGATCGATCGGATTCATCGCCACTCCCCGGACATGGGGTCGGATCCCCAAATGGCGCTTGCGGCCAGCCTTCCCGAGAGAAATATTCTCATGGTCGGTATTTCCCACCTGTCCAATGGTCGCCATGCATTCCAGGCGAACCATCCGAACTTCCCCCGAAGGTAGGCGGAGCTGGGCATAGTCCTTCTCCTTGGCAAGAACCTGGGCCGAAGTTCCCGCGCTACGCGCCATCTGCCCACCTTTGCCTTTTTTCAGCTCGATGTTGTGGACCTGGGTCCCGAGCGGAATCACCCTGATGGGCAAGGCATTGCCGGGAAGAATATCTGCAGTTTCCCCAGCCATGATGGGGGAACCCAGATCGACTCCCACGGGCGCCAGAATGTAGCGCTTGTCACCATCCTTGTAAGTGACCAGGGCAATCCGGGCGGAACGATTGGGATCGTATTCTACACTCGTAACCTTTCCGGGGACTCCAAACTTGTCTCTGCGAAAATCAATGATCCGGTACCGACGCTTGTGCCCGCCACCTCGATGCCGCATGGAGATCCGGCCCCGGGAATTCCGCCCTCCCTTGTGGACCAACTTTTCCAGAAGGGATTTCTCCGGACGGTCCCGGGTGATTTCCTCA
>JAPUIV010000266.1 GCA_027296665.1 Acidobacteriota bacterium
CTGCGGATCCGATCGGACACCACACGCCCCTCCGGCAGGTCGGGATGCCGCAGGATGAGGGGGAGCCGTATTTGTTCCTGGAACAGGATGCCGTGCGACCACCAATCGTGATCCCCCAACCCTTCGCCATGGTCAGCGGTGATCGCCACCAGGGTGCGGTTCCCGGCCCCGGGGCGATCGATCTGTTGCAGGAGCCTGCCGATCTGCGCGTCCATGAAATAGATCTCACAGTCGTACAGGGAGATCAGATCGGTTTTTTCGTTGCCGGGATTTCCGGCGCACAGCTTCAGGTAAGCCGGAGGCGGGAGCAGCAGGGGGTCATGGGGATCGAAGTAATGGATCCAGAGGAAAAAGGGCACGCCGGCCGTCTTTTCGAGCCATTCGATGGCCGCATCGGTCGTGGCGTCCGCCCGGCGCTGTGCCTCTCCGGTATGCACGATCCCGTCCTTGTCGGTCCGCTGCCCGGCCGGGTCGAGAAAGGTTTCGTCGAAATGGGAGAATCCGCGATCCAGGCCGAAGCGGCTCGAGGCGGGATAGGCGCTGATGAAGGCGGCCGTTCCGTACCCGGCCTCCGCCAGGATTCCAGCCAGGGTCCGGGCCGATCGGTTGAGCCGCAGATCGGCGGATCCGTGCAGTGCCCGGAGCCCGTGATGGTACGGATTGAGACCGGTTAGGATCGAGGCATGGGAAACAGGTGTGACTGCGGCCTGGGCGGAGACCTCCTGGAACCGGACTCCCTCCCTGGCGATCCGGTCGATGTTGGGGCTGGTTTGCCCGCCGTAGCCATAGCACCCGAGGTGGTCCGCCCGGGTGGTGTCCATCGTGATCAACAAGAGGTTGGCGCGCGGGACCTCGGCGCAGCCGAACAGGAGGGCGGTCATCGCCAGGGCGGTTTGCGATGGGATCGATATCCGCACGGTTTCATTATAATGGGATCGACAGGGAGACCGAAGAGAGATGATCCTCGAAGCTACCGCGCCCACCCGCATCGACCTGGCCGGCGGGTCTCTTGATATCTGGCCCCTCAATCTCCTGGTTGATGGGGCCGTCACGGTGAATGTCGCCATCGATCTGTACGCCCGGTGCCGTCTCCGCGCCCGGAAGGGGAAAGGGGTGCGGATCGAATCGAGGGACGGCCGAAGATCGGCCTCCTTCTCCTCCCTCGCCCATTTCCCGCCGCGGCCGGGACTCGAGTTGATCCAGGAGCTGGTGAGGCAATTCGCGCCCCGCCGGGGATTCCGCCTGGAAACCGATTGTTCCGCCCCGGCCGGTTCCGGGCTGGGCGGATCTTCCGCCCTGGCGGTGGCCCTGGCCGGTCTTCTGGGCCGGTTCACCGGCCGGCGGATGACCCGCCCGCAATTGATCGTTCTCTGCCGGGATCTGGAGGCGCGGGTCATCCGGACCTCCACCGGAACGCAGGATTACATCGCCGCCCTGCACGGCGGGTGGAACGCCGTATGGTATGGCCCCGGCGGGCCGAGAATTGAGAAACTCAAGGCGGGAGGGAATCTGGAACGGCGGATGATGCTCTATTTCACCGGCCGTTCCAGGGCCTCGGCAGGAAGCAACCGGGACATTCTGGGCCGGTGCCTGGAGGGGGACAAAAGAACCCTGGCAGCCCTCGATGGGGTGGCCGCCGCCGCCAGAGACATGCGGGCGGCTCTTCTTTCAGGAGACGGTCCGGGGATCGACCGGAATCTTCGACAGGAGTGGAAATGGCGCCAGAAGCTGTCACCCAAGGTTGGCCAGGGAGGTGTTGAGGCCTCGATCCGGACCGCCCTTCGGGCCGGGGCCGTCGCGGGTAAACCTTGCGGGGCGGGCGGCGGCGGATGCGTCCTGTTGCTGTGCGATCCCGACCGCCAGGACCGGGTCCGCAGGGCGCTGGGTGGCGGTGGGGGCCGCTTCCTGCGGTTCCGGGTGGTGAAGAGGGGGCTGCGGGTAAAAAATTTGGACGGACAGGCCGGATCTCCCGTATAATAATTGGACACAGAATATTTCCCCGGCCCGAGCCCTGCCCAGGGAGGACGAGATGAGACGATTTACGCGCGCCCTGATCCTTCTACCGGCCCTTTCCCTTCTGGGAGGAGTCGTCCTTGCCGACCAGGTCATCTACTTCAAGTCCGGTAAGGTGATTGTCGCCAGCAAGACCGAGGAGAGAGGCGGCTGGATCTTCCTGGAATTTCTGGGCGGCGGTGTGCTCGGGATCCCGGCCGCCAGGGTTGACCGGATCGAAAAGAGTGAGGTCATTCAGGAATCGACCTCCATTGCCAATACCATCGAATCCCCTGACGCTTCGCGGCGGGCCCGTGCCGTGGGTAGCCGTTCAGGCCGATCGACCCCGGGGGCCAACCGAAATGCGGCTGCCCGTCCCGGCGTTCCCGGCACCCTGCCGGGGGCACAACGGCCAGGGCGTCTGGGCCAGGGGCAGACTCGCCTGCCTGGAGTCGGTCTGGCCACCCGAGGCGGCCGGCCGAGTCCGATGATCCAGGGAAATCGCGGCGGCCCCGCCGGACTACAAACCATCGACCTCTCCGGAGACCTCGGCCAGAACCGAGGTGATGGGGAGAAAAAAGAAGAGAAATAGTCCTTCTCGGCAGGGAACTCCGGGGATGGGAATCTTCATCGGCCTGACCGGGCTGAATGCGTCCGGGAAGGGAGAGGCGGTCTCCTTGCTGATCCAGCTTGGATTCCGGTCCCATTCCCTTTCCGATGTCGTGCGCGGGGAGGCCACCCTTCTTGGCAGGGATCATAGCCGGGACAATCTCATCGAAATCGGCAACCGGTTGAGGAGTTCGGAAGGTTTCGGGGTCCTCGCCCGGAGGATCCTGCCTACCCTGAAGGACAAGGATGTCATCGATTCGATACGCCATCCCGAAGAGGTCGCCGTCCTCCGGGAACTCGATCGCTTCCTCCTCCTGGGCATCGATGCGCCGATCGAACTCCGGTTCGAACGGTCCCGCTTGCGGGGACGGGGGGGGGATGCCACCACCCTGGAGGCCTTCCGCCGGATGGAGGAGCGGGAACTGGGCGGCCCCGAATCGGAATCACAGCAGTTGCTGGAATGTCTCCGCCTGGCCGACACCCGGATCCGGAATGACGCCACTCGGACCGTCTTTCACCAGAGGATCCGGGAGAGTCTCCGCCTGGCCGGCTTCCGTTTTCGGAAATAAAAAGTAAGCGGGATCCCGATCAGAAACCCGCCGATATGGGCATACCAGGCAATCCCTTCCTGGGATCCCGCCGAGTACCATTGCAGGTAGAACCAGAGGCCGAGAAAGATCCAGGCGGGTACCCGCGCGATCCGGATGAAAATGAACAGGGGGATGACAATCTGAACCCGCTGGAAGGGGAACCGAACGAAATATCCCCCGAGCATTCCGGCGATCGCCCCGCTCGCCCCGATCAGCGGCGCCCGGGAGTCGGGCGTCATGGCGACCTGGACAAGTCCGGCGCCAATGCCGCAGAGAAGGTAAAAGAAAAGAAAGCGCCATCTTCCCAGCGCATCTTCCATCCGCCGCCCGAAGGTCCATAGGTACAGCAGATTCCCGATGAGGTGCAACCATCCCCCGTGCAGGAACTGGGAACTCACGAGAACCGCGAGGTGGGGGACCCTGCGGGCTCCATCGAGGTGGGTGAAATGACTGATCTCGAAGGGGATCGCCCCGAATGCGGTGATCAACTCCTGGAGCTTTTCCGCCGGAAGCCGGATCTCGTGCAGGAAAACGGCGAGGTTCGCCGCCACCAGGGCCAGGCAGATCAGGGGCGCGGTCGATATCGGTTCTTCGTCGCGTATCGGGATCATCGTTGTTCGAGAAAGAGTACAGGTTGCCGCCGCCGCCGTCCGGAGCGCCGGATCCTAGCACGAATCGGGCGGTTTCCCACCGGCGGGGTGCTTGACAGAAGATTCCCCAATCTCCTATAAAGGTTTTTCCCCCCGGGATGGGCCGATCGAGGGGCATCGTTGGGGCGACCGGGGCATACCCTGATGGATCATACTCTAGCGGAACAGGCGAAGCTGGCGGTTTCTGCCAAGGACAGGAAACGGGTTCGCCTCGAGGATATCAACTCGCCCGCCGACTTGAGGGCGCTCCCGGTTCAGGACCTGGTTCCCCTTGCCGAGGAGGCGCGGGAATTTCTGATCTCGGTTGTTTCGAGGACCGGGGGGCATCTCGGCGCCAGCCTCGGCGTCGTGGAGTTGACCTTCGCTCTTCATTACGTGTTCGACACTCCCAGGGACAAGATCTTGTGGGATGTCGGCCACCAGGGATACATCCACAAGATCCTGACGGGCCGCCGGGAGGACCTCTGGACCATCCGTCAATTGAAGGGGATCAGCGGATTTCTCAAACGATCGGAATCGCCCTACGATCAGTTCGGGGCCGGCCATGCCAGCACCTCGATTTCCGCCGCGCTGGGTTTCGCCGCGGCCCGCGACGCTGGAGGAAAGGATTACCGCATCGTGACCGTCACCGGAGATGGAGCGATGACCGGGGGCCTCGCCTACGAGGGGCTCAACAATGCCGGCAACTCCGGCCGGGATCTTCTCGTCATTCTGAACGACAACGAGATGTCGATTTCTCCCAATGTCGGGGCAATCTCTCATTATCTCACCAGCATCACCACCAACCCCTACTACAACCGGTTGAAGGAGGAGGTATACCATCTGATCGAGAAGTTCCCCAAAATGGGGATCTCGGTCGGTCAGCTCGCCAAGCGATTGGAGACAAGTTTCAAAAGCCTCCTGGTGCCGGGTGCGTTGTTCCAGTCTCTGGGATTTACCTACCATGGTCCGATCGATGGCCACAACCTGCCGGAATTGGTTTCCGTCCTTTCCCGCATCCGCGCTGCGAAGGGCCCGGTTTTGCTCCACGTTCTGACGCAGAAGGGGAAAGGACACCCCCTGGCGGAGACCAGTCCCGACTGCCTGCACGGGGTATCCCCCACGGTGACGGGAAAAAAGAAACCCTCCCTTCCCCCTTACAACAAGGTTTTCGCCGAGACTCTTGCCGAGATGGCGGAGGAGGACGGGAGGATCGTCGCCATCACCGCCGCCATGGCGGACGGCACCGGCCTGGTTCATTTCCAGAAAAAACACCCAGGGCGTTTCTACGATGTGGGGATTGCCGAGGCCCACGCCGTCACCTTCGCGGCCGGCCTGGCCGCGGGGGGGATGCGGCCGGTGGTAGCGATCTATTCGACCTTTTTACAAAGGGCGTACGACCAGATCATCCATGATGTCGCGATCCAGAAACTTCCCGTTGTCTTCGTCCTCGATCGGGCGGGGCTGGTCGGCCCGGACGGTCCCACCCATCACGGGGCGTTCGATTTTTCCTACTTGCGGCCGATCCCCAACTGTATCGTGGCCAGCCCCAAGGATGGCGACGATCTCCGCGACCTCATGGCGACCGCTCTGGCCCAGGAGGAACGGCCATTTTTCATCCGGTATCCCAAGGAGAGTTGCATCGCTTTGACCGCTGGGCGGGCGCCGGCCCCCGTCCAGATCGGCAGCTGGGAACTGCTGGAGGAGGGGGAGGACCTGGCGCTTCTTGCCGTGGGAGCGATGGTCCGGGTCTGCCGGGAAGTGGTTGGCGATCTGCGCGATCGGGGGGTTTCGGCCGCGCTGGTCAACTGCCGGTTCGTGAATCCGGTCGACCGGGAATGCCTGGCGCGGCTCCGGAAAAACCTTTCCCATCTGATCACCATTGAGGAAAACGTGCTTGCCGGTGGGTTTGGCTCCGCCGTCCATGAGGCACTGCGCGCCACGCCGGGGCCGGTGCCCCGCCTTTTACACCTGGGAATCCCGGATCGCTTCATCGAGCACGGAACGCGGGGGGAGACCCTCGCGCTCGCGGGGCTGTCCCGGGAAAAGATCCTGGAGTCGGTTCTCGATAGTCTGGAGGAAAAGGATTGACGAAGATCTTGTTCCAATCCGGAGCTTTGCAAGAGGCCACCGCAGATACGGTGGCCGATTTTGTCTTCGAGGGAAGCTCGCGGCTGATCGGCCTGGGTTCGTCGAAACAGGGTGGATCTCTTTCCCGGGTACTCAAGCGGGACGGTTTTTCGGGAAAAGTAGGCACCCTGTATCAATGGCATCCCGCCGGCGGCGCTCCGGTGCGGCGATACCTGGTCGCCGGCCTCGGGCCTCGAAAACAGTATCGATTGGAGACCCTTCGGAGGGCTTGTGCCGCCGTCGCCAGAAAGTTGAGAACCTATCCCGACCGGCATCTCGCCCTGCCTCTCGCTGCCGGTCCCGGGGGCGCCGCCGACGCGGCCGAAATGGCCCGGGCCGGGGTGGAGGGGGTTCTTCTGGGGAACTACCAGTTCACCAAATACCGTACCTGCATCCCGAAACCTTCCCTGTCCCTGGAAACCATCCATATCATCGCGCCCGGAGGGCGGAAAAGTCAGGTCGAGAAGGGGATCCGGGAGGGAAAGCTGGCCGCGGAGGCGACCAACTTCGCCCGGGATCTCGTTTCGGAACCGGCCGGTTTCCTGAATCCCTCCAGGATGGTTGCGATCGCCAAAAAGGTCGCCAAGGAAAACGGCCTGGCATGTGAAGTCCTGGAAGGGGCCCGGCTCCGGAAGCTGGGGATGGGGGGGTTGTTAGGTGTCGGGCAGGGGAGCAGCGAGCCGCCCTATCTGGTGCTGCTCACCTATCGTCCCAGGGGCCGGAAGGCGCGCAAACGGGTTGGGATTGTGGGAAAGGGGATCACCTTCGACAGCGGCGGGTTGTCATTGAAGAATGCCGACTCGATGGAAACGATGAAATGCGATATGGCCGGAGCCGCGTGCGTTCTGGCGGTGATGCGGGCCCTGCCGTCGCTCGCCCCGCCGGTGGAGGTGGTGGGTGTGCTCGCGCTGGCGGAGAATATGCCGGGCGGGAAGGCGATCCGTCCGGGGGATATCCTCAAGATGCACTCGGGCCTCACGGTCGAGGTCCGCAATACCGATGCGGAGGGAAGACTGATCCTGGGGGACGCCCTGTCCTACCTCGCGAAACAATCGGTCGACGAGATGATCAACCTTGCCACTCTCACCGGCGCCTGTGTCGTGGCGCTCGGGCCCCTCTGCGCCGGGGTCATGGGAAACAACCAGACATTGATCAACCGGGTTCTGAAATCGGCGGACCGGAGCGGTGAGATGATGTGGCAATTGCCCCTTTTCGAGGACTACCTGTACCAGGTGGAAAGCGATGTGGCCGATATCCGCAATGCCGGCAACCGCTGGGGCGGCGCCATCACCGCCGGCCTGTTCCTGAAGAAATTCGTGCAGGACAGCATTCCCTGGGCCCATATCGACATCGCCGGACCCGCATTCCTCGACGACGATACCTACCATACCCCGAAAGGCGCGACCGGGGCCGGCGTCCGGACCCTGCTCCGCCTTCTTTCCGATGGGAATCGGTGATCGAACGGGAAGTCCGTCATGGCTGTGGAGGAACACAAGAGCCAATCGGCCCGGCAAGTATCTGCCGCCGTTCTCACGGTCAGTGATACCCGGAACTCCGCCGGCGACACCAGTGGCAGGCTGATCCGGGATCTTCTCCGGGAGGCGAATCACCGGGTGGTGAGCCACCGGATCGTCCGGGACGAGCCGGAAGAGATCCGGGAATGCCTGCGGGAATGGATCGATTCTGTGGCGGTGCAAGTGATCCTGATCTCCGGCGGGACCGGCCTGGCGGCCCGGGACATTACCATCGAGGTGCTGGAATCGTTTCTGGAGAAAAAGATCACCGGCTTCGGTGAGCTGTTCCGGTCGTTGAGTTTCCAGGAGATCGGTGCATCGGCGATGCTGAGCCGCGCTGCGGCCGGGATCTGCGGCGGGACGATTCTGGTGGCCATGCCCGGCTCGGAACCAGCCGTCCGGCTGGCGATGACCCGGCTGGTCATTCCGGAACTGGCCCACATGGTCTGGCTCATCTCCTGAACCGATCCCCCTTTTGCCCTACTCGCTCCCCGCTTCCGAGATTGACCTGGATTGACTTGGATTGACGAGTTCCCTATATTCATGGGTCGGGGGGGGACCGTACAGTTTTGTCCCCGTTCCTTTATCCAGTGAGGTGAACCGTGGTTCCCAAGATCCGGGATCTCATAAACCAGAGTGAAAAGATCCTTCTCACCACTCACATGAACCCCGATGGTGACGGGCTCGGGTCGGAGCTCGCCCTGTTCCGCCAGCTTCGGGAAGGGGGCAAAGAGGTCCGGATCGTGAATAACGACCCGATTCCCGAACGGTATCGGTTCCTCGATCCGGAGGGGGAGAGTGAGGTGTTCGACCGGTCGAGGGATCTCCCCTTCATCCAGGATTGCGATCTGATCTTCGTACTCGACAACAGCAGCATGGAGAGAATGGGGAAGTTGGCCGCCCCGATGCAGTCGAGTTCCGCCAAGAAAATCTGCATCGATCATCACTTGATCCCTTCCGGGCCCGGGACGGCCGGAAACAATGGAATCTGGGATATCCTCTGGAACATGGAGGAGGCCTCCGCCACCGGAGAATTGATCTACGAGCTCATCATGGCTCTCGGCGGGCCGATGACCCACGGGAAGGCGGAACCGTTGTATGTTTCCCTGGTCACCGACACCGGGAATTTCCGGTTCTCGAAGACCGGTCCAAAAGCTCACCAGGTCGCTGCCGCCCTTCTCGCCTGCGGCGTGAACCCGGTGCGCGTTTACCAGGAAATCTTCGAAAGGAGTTCCACGGCATTCATGCGGTTGCTCGGTTACGCGCTCACCCATTTCCACCAGGAGTGTGAAGACCGGTTGGTCTGGGTGACGATGGACCGCCGGAAGATCGAAGAGTTTTCCGCACAGGAAGAAGACACCTCCGAGATGGTGAATTCCTTCTTTCAGATTCATCGGGTCCGGGTGGCCCTTCTGTTCAAGGAACTCTCCGACGGGAAGACCAAGGTAAGCCTCAGGTCGAAGGGAGATTTCGACATGAATCGTTTGGCGGTTCATTTCGGTGGAGGCGGACACCGGAACGCGTCGGGTATCGTTCTGGACGATACCCTGAACGATGGGACCGAACGGGTTCTTCGCGAGGCCCGGAAACTTTTCTGAGGTCCCACACTTTCCTTTCCTGAAATCCCAGGGGGTGCCATGTACCAGGCCGGTCTTCTTTTGAGCGGTTGCGGCCTTTATGACGGCGCGGAGATCCATGAAGCGGTTCTTGCGATGCTGGCCGTCGACCGGAAAGGGTGGAAGTGCCGGTGCTTGACGATCGACCGCGCCCAGTTGCACGTCGTGGATCATACGACCGGGAACGAGAAGGAAGGGGAAGAGCGAAATGTCATGGAAGAGGCGGCCAGACTTTCCCGGGGGCGTGTGGATCTTCTGCGGCCCGGCCTCGGCGAGGAACTGGATCTCCTGATGGTGCCGGGGGGATACGGTTGCCCCAAGAATCTGATGACCTGCTTCATGGAGCCCGGTAAACCGAGAGAACTCCTGCCGGAGGTGTCCCAACTTCTGGGACATTTCTTGCGGGAACGGAAACCGATCGGCTTGATCAGCCTGGCCGACATTCTGCTCCAGCCAATGGTGCCGGACCTCGAGGAGCGGCTGGCGGGCGGACAGGGGGCGGGAGACCCCGTGGTGATCGAGGATCAGAGGATCGTGTATACACCCGGGTACCGGGGGCATGATCGGATCGGAAAGGTCTTCGCCGGGATTGAAGCGGTCGTCGATACCCTTGAAAAATTTCTCGAGATGGGCGCGTGATGGTCAAGATCTTCCTGTTCGCCCGGTACGCGGAGGTCGCCGGTGCCCGGGAGCTGGACATCGACCTGCCGGCCTCAATGACGATTGGGGAGGTTTGGAACTCGGTACGGAAAAAGTTTCCCGCCATGGCCGAGATCCGGGAAACCCCCCTGGTGGCATGTGACCGCAAATATTCCCGGTTCTCGCATCGGGTGCGGGGGGGAGAGGAAATCGCCTTTTTTCCGCCGGTGGGCGGTGGTTGAGGACGGTGGTCGAGAAAATGAAGAGATTGACCGGCGGCATCCTGGATCCGGATCGGTTGTATAACCAGGTCCGAAGGTCCGATTGCGGAGCGATCGCCTCCTTCGTCGGAACGGTACGCGGCCGGAACCGCGGCAGGGAAGTTCTCCATATCGAATACTCGGCGTACGAAACCATGGCGGAGGAGGTTATCGAGTCGATCGAAGCGGAGATCCGGGAAAAGTATCCAGGTATCCGGGTCGCTCAGGCGCACCGCACCGGCAGGGTCGAGGTGGGTGAGCCGAGCGTTGCCATCGCCGTCGCCTCTCCACACCGGCGGGCCGCATTGCGGGCCTGTTCCGAGCTGATCGAGGCTCTGAAGGCGCGGGTGCCGATCTGGAAAAAGGAGTACTACCGGGATGGTTCCGCCTGGATCGAAACCAAAACCGAACCCGGCGCGGCGACTCCCACCACCGATGGCAAGGAGTCGACCTGATCCTCGCTGCCGCCAGACCGGTTGAAGGGCCGATCGGCCCCGTGATATCCTGAACAGGAAGGGATTATGATGAACTGGACCATGGGTATTGCCGCTGGAGGAGCGGCCGGTTTCCTCCTGGGCTGGTGGTTTCGCCGCCGGATCGGGTCGGCGGCGCTGGCGGTGGCCAGACAACAAGCCGAACGGATCCTGCAGGAGGGCAGACGGGAGGCGGAGAAGGCCACCAAGGCCGCCGTCCTTCATTCCAAGGAGGAATCGTACCGCGCCAGAAATCGTCTGGAACGGGAAATCCGCAACCGACAGAGGCAGTTGCAGGCATCACAAGAAACCTTGAAAACACGGGAGGACCAGGCTCGCTCGCAGATCGATTCGTTGAATCGGCGCGACCAGAGTCTCCGGGACAAGGACCGGAACCTGAACTCCTTTGAACAGGAACTGAAGGAGAAAGAGAAGCAGGTTCAGCGTCACCGGGTCGAGTTCATCGAACGGTTGGAGAAGGTATCCGGGCTCACGGCGGAGGAGGCGAAACGATCACTTGTCACCGCTCTCCGCAACGAGGCCCGGTTCGAGGCAACGGGTTTGCTCAAGGAGGCCAAGGAGGAGGCCCAGAAAAATTCCATCCGGGAGGCAAAAAGAATCATCTCCATAGCGATCGAGCGTGTCGCCTCGGAGTATACCGCCGAGAAGGCGGTTACCACCGTTGCCATTCCGAACGAGAAGATCAAGGGGAGGATCATCGGACAGGAGGGGAAGAACATCAAGGCTTTCGAGAAGTTGTCCGGGATCCAGCTCCTCATGGACGAGAATCCTCAGGCGGTCGTACTCTCCGGTTTTCATCCGATTCGCCGGGAGATCGCGCGTCTTGCCCTGGAACGGCTTGTCCGGGAAGGCAACATCCATCCGCGCAGGATCGAGGAGGTCCTGGAAAAGATGCGGAAAAAGGTGGAACAGGCGATGCAGAAGGGAGCGGAGGATGCTCTGGAAGAGCTGGGAATCAAGGGAGTGCATCCCCATCTGGTGAAGATTCTGGGACGATTGAAATATCGAACCAGTTACGGGCAGAACGTCCTGGAGCACTCCATCGAGGTGGCCAAGCTGTCGGGAATCATGGCTTCAGAGCTCGGGATGGATGGAGCGATGGCGAAACGGGCCGGCCTGTTCCATGACATCGGCAAGGCGATTGACTATGAACGGGAGGGCAGCCACCCGGAGATCGGCACGGAGGTGGCCACCAAGTACAATGAACCGGAGGTTGTGGTCAACGCGGTTGCCTCCCACCACGAGGATGCGGAGATGATCTCTCCCATCTCGGTCCTGGTCGGGGCCGCAGACTCGATTTCCGGTTCCCGGCCGGGAGCCCGGCGAAAGAGCATTGCCGAGTACGTGAAACGGATCGGTAAGCTGGAGGCGATTGCCGATTCCGTTCCGGGTGTGGACCATTCTTACGCCATTCAGGCCGGCCGGGAAATCAGGGTCATCGCCAAACCCGAAAAGGTGGAAGACGAGGGTCTCTCTCTCCTTGCGTCCGATATCGCCAAGAAGATCCAGTCGGAAATGGATTATCCCGGGAAGATCAAGATCACGGTCATCCGGGAGATGCGGTCGACTTCGCACGCGCGCTGAGTGATCTGCCTCCCCCGCGGCCCATTGAATCGATCCTTTTCGTCATCTTCGTCATCCGAGGTCGCCGTGGAGCCCTTTCTCGGCAAGAGGTTCCGGTTCACCGGGGATCCGCTTTCGATTCTCCCGGAGTTTGCCGCCAGGCCGTTTCCCTTTCTCCTTCTGAGCGCCGGTGAGGATCCGGAAAAGGGCCGTTTCTCCTTCCTGGGAGCCGATCCATTCCTTTGGTTCGAAAGCCGGGGGGAATGCTGCCGGGTGGTGCGGAAGGGAGGAGGGGAAGAGTATCGTTTCGGGGATCCTCTCCAGGAGCTCTCGCGGCTGCTCCGGCGTTACCAGCAGCCGGGGAGCAAGGGGATCGGCTTCACCGGCGGCGCCGTCGGGTATTTCTCCTACTCACTGAAATGGCAGGCCTTGAATGATCCCCCTCCCCCTTGGAGGGCAGGGGATCCTCCCGATGCCTGGTTCGGTTTCTACGATCGGTTGCTGATCTTCGATCACACCGACCGCTCGGTATTCCCACTGGCAACCGGATTCCCATGCGAGACGCCGGGGCCGCGAAGAAGAAAGGCGGAGTCGGATCTCCGTCGAATGGAAGATCGGCTTTCCCGTGCCGTCCGTCCCCGATCCTCCCTGCCACCGTCCTGGGTTGATTTTCGCCCCGAAATCGACCGGCGGCGCCACAGAGACATGGTCCTCGCGGCCCAGGAGGCGATCGGGCGAGGGGAGATCTATCAATTGAATCTCACCTATCGCATGCAATCCCGGGGGGATCTGCATCCGCTGGACGCATTCACCCGTCTTGTCCGGGCCAGTCCCACACCGTTTTGCGCATTCCTGCAGACGGGGGACAGGGTCATACTCTCCACCTCCCCCGAGCGATTGGTTCGATGGGACGGCCGGCTCGCCGATTGCAGGCCGATCAAGGGGACCCGGCCCCGTGGCCTGACACCCGGCGAGGATAGGGTCTTGCGGAATGACCTGAGCAGCAGCCCGAAGGAACTCGCCGAGAACGTGATGATTACCGATCTGGTCCGGAGCGACCTGGGGCGGGTTTGCCGTCCCGGCACCGTGCGGGTCGCGAAGCTGGCCGATCTGGAGACCTATTCGCGGGTCTTCCACCTGGTTTCCCGGGTGGAGGGAGTCACCCGGCAGGAGACCGATCGTTTCGATCTCATCCGGGCCTTGTTTCCCGGCGGATCGATGACCGGGGCACCCAAGATCCGTGCGATGCAGATCATCGACCAACTGGAACCGGTGCCCAGGGGGATCTACTCAGGTTGTCTGGGATATCTCTCATTTTCCGGAGAGCTCGACCTGAGCATCGTGATCCGAACGGTGATCCGGGACCGGACAGGCATCCACTTTCATGTCGGCGGAGCCATCCTGGCCGATTCGGAGGCGGAAATGGAATATGAGGAGACCCTGGCCAAGGCCGACGCCATCCTGCGGGCTCTTGCCCCTCCCCGGCTCCGCCGTTCTCACCAGTCCCGGCCGGAAGTGCCGCAAGCCTAGGGAGAAGGAATGGAGCTAGGAGGCCCGGCCATCGCCTTTGCCCGGGTAGGGCCGGTCCTGGCCGGCGAGGGAAGGAGGCTGGAGCGGAGGAAACGGAAAACCTTCCACCGGATGTAGGGAGCCAGAAAAATGGTCGAGAGATGTCCCAGGGGCAGCAAGATCCTGGGCGGGCGTCCGGCGCGGGACCACAGTACGTACCGGCTGGCGGCGGGGATCACCTTATCGAATACTGCCTCCACCATCATGGTCCGATCGGGATCGAGTCCGCTGGCATAGTAGAGCGGATCGACTTCCCGGAGCGTCTGCCTCGCCCGGGTGAGGAGTTCCCTTCGGCTCCAACCGTTCTGCCGCATCAGGGTTGTGCGGAAGGATCGAATGGTCCCCTTTTCGGAGTCGAGAAGGATCCTGGGGAGATCCCCTCCACCCAGGATCAGGACCGCACTGCCGATCCGTTCCTCCGTGGCGGCCGCTAGACTCGCGGTCAATGCCCCCATGCTGATCCCGAGGACGGCGACGCGAGTGGTGTCCACCTCCTGGCGAGTCCCCGCCCAGTCGATGAGACGGCTGGCTTGTACCACTTCCCGGTGAATGGCCTCGCGAATATGTTCGAGCCCTCGACTCGCTATCAATATCTTTTCCTTCCTCTCCAGGCGCAGGCAGGCGAAACCTTTCCGTTTCAGGTAAGTGGTGAAGTAGGGCAGGCCACCCGTTTTCCCGCCCAGGGCCGGGAACAGGATCACCAGGGGAGCGGGCGGGCCGTTTCTGGGATGCGAATAGAAGGCGGAGATCGTATCGGCCGGCTTGAGGCTATCTTTCAGGGTCAGGTGGTAGGTCGTGGAGTCGGAAGTCTCCTCAATGAGTTTCAGGCTGGCGGACATCGGCCCTTGGTGGTAATCGAAAGAGCCGGATATGGCGACTTTCCGGATCGAACCGGTGCCGTCCGGCCCGGGCTCCCTGTCCCATCCGGAATACCGAAAAAAACCTGTGATCAGGACGAGGAGGATTCCGCCGATCAGAACTGGATGAAGACGCCGACGGTCGTCCATTCGGTTTCCCCCTTCAAGGGGATGCGGCTTTCCAGATGAGCCGAAAAGCCCGGCCGGATTTCCTTGAAAATCCGGACCCGGATCGGCCTTCCGGTCAGAGGGAGGTCAAGCCTTCCCTTGAAACCGGCCCAGGTCCCCTTCAAACTGAGTTTCGGATTGAAATCCAGCCGCACCCGCACGTCTCCATCCAGGCCCCTCCCATCCCGCGCGGGGCCGGTTCGCTCCCTGGGACGTTTCTCCTGCCCGCCGGCGGATCCGATCTTCAGGCTCCCCATGTGGTCCACGAAGGACTGAACCTTGTGAAGGCCTTTGAAACCTTCCAGGATCCGATCGAGCTGGTCCTCGAGAAAATTTTCGAAGGCGTCGTTCATCAGGTCTTCAGCTCTTTGGCTGCGGTATTCCTGAAAATTACTGTCCTCGTAGGCCCAGGTGGCCGAAACGAACGCCTGAGTATTCGCTACCCGGGTCTTGATCACTTCCTTGTCGAGGTTGGTCAGGATCTCCCGGAAGATTTGTCCGGTGGGACTGGAAATGGGATCCGGGGAAGAGGAAGTAGGCAGGAGATAGGATTGGAGATGAAGGACGGGGTGATCGGCAGGCGCGCCGAGGGTTCCGGCCAGCAAGATTCCCTTCGAAGAAAACCTTTCCCGGCCGGATCCTTTTGCTGTGGCGATCATCGCCAGAAAAAGGCAGGCGGCCATCGATATTCTACTGAGGAGACTGCCAGGCTGCCTCAATCCCATCCGGTTCCTTTCTCAGGTAGATCCTGATGGGAGCCCCCAGGGAGCGAACAAGTCTATCCGGAATCCGAGTCGATTTCGGAAGGGATCTACCTGGATACTGTTTGTGCCATCACTATACCAGAAAATCTCATGAT
>JAPUIV010000267.1 GCA_027296665.1 Acidobacteriota bacterium
AGGGTGAGGTGACGGCCCGGGCTCTTTCTGACCTACCCGGTGCCTATACCGATCTTGGCGAGGTTTTGCTGATCCGGCCGGGATGGGAGCGTTTGTGCCGGGTGGAGGTGGCAAGGACCTATGCCAAAAAGGTAATTCTCCGGTTTTCGGGGGTCAATTCTTATCCGGAAGCCCAGGAATTATGCGGTTCCACAGTTTCCCGTCCGGCTTTGGAGTTCGTTGACGCTGGACCGGACAGCTATTATATTTCCCAACTGATAGGGTGCCTCGTGGAGCTCCCGGACGGCACCATTTTGGGAGAGGTCGGAGACGTCATTACCACTGGGGGTACCGACGTTCTTTCGGTCCGAACCCCGCGGGGAGAAGTTCTGGTTCCGTTCACCCGATCCATCTGCATCCGGATTGATCCGGAGCAGAAGAGGATACAGGTGGACCCACCCGATGGACTTCTCGAGATCAATGCAGTTTGACATCATTACAGTTTTTCCGGAATTCTTTACCGATCCACTTCGGCTAGGGGTTCTGGGCAGGGCGCAGGCAAACAATCGGCTCCAGGTTCGTATTCATCAACTGCGGGATTATACGGAAGATCGGCACCGAAAAGTGGACGATGTCCCCTATGGCGGAGGGGGGGGGATGGTGATCAAACCCGAGCCGGTCTTCCGGGCGGTGGAGGCGATCCAAGAGAACTTTCCGCTGGAGACTTCCCGGACCATCCTTCTCAGTCCACAGGGAAGACGGCTCGACCAGACCAGGATTGGAGAACTTGCCCGATATCACCGGTTGATCCTTATATGTGGAAGGTATGAAGGAGTTGACGAGAGAATCCGTACAGGATGTGTCGACGAGGAGATTTCCGTGGGAGACTATGTTCTCAGCGGTGGAGAACCTGCCGCCCTGGTACTGCTGGACGCCGTAGGCCGGCTCCAGCCGGGAGTGTTGGGAAACAAGGTTTCCGCGGAAAAGGATTCATTCCGAGCGGGAATCCTGGACTGCCCCCGGTACACCCGGCCCGAGATTTTCCGTGGGATGCGGGTCCCTGAAGTTCTCCGTTCCGGCAATCACGACAAGATCGAATCCTGGAGACGGGAAAAGGCCTTAGAAAACACTCAACGAAAAAGACCAGATCTGCTGAAGGAAAAACAGTTCCGGCCGGGAAGAAAAAATGGCCGGAAAGTATCCCCGGGAGTTCATTTTTGACGGGAGGGAGTAGTCCGATGGATTTGTTGCAATTGGTCGAAGGTGGTGAATCGAAGAGGGAGATCCCTGAGTTCCGGCCTGGCGATACGGTGAAAGTCCATGTCAAGGTGACGGAAGGAGATAAATCAAGAATCCAGATGTTCCAGGGTGTTGTCCTGGGCAGGCAGGGTTCCGGCCGCTCCGAAACCTTTTCCGTCCGGAAGATTTCGAATGGAGTGGGGGTGGAAAGAGTTTTTCCGGTACATTCTCCCACCATCGATAAGATCGAGGTGGTGCGGCAGGGGCGGGTGCGCCGGGCCAAATTGTATTATCTTCGTGAGAGGAAAGGAAAAGCGGCCCGGATCCGGCCAGCTCGAATCCCGACTGTGAAGGGCCAGAAATGATACTGGCCGGACGGTTTCTGGAGGCCCAGGCCCGGGAAATCGGGTTCCATCGGATCGCGGGTCTGGACGAAGCCGGAAGGGGTTGCCTAGCGGGACCGGTGGTGGCGGCAGCGGTAATCCTTGGAGAGGAATTTCCGGCGGAAGGGCTCCGGGATTCCAAGCAACTCAGCCCAGCTGGACGCCGTCATTGGTATGAAATCATTCGAAGCCGCGGACAGGCAGTCTCCTTCGCATGTGCCGAACCGGAGGAGATCGACAGATGGAACATCCTTGAGGCGACACGGCTCGCAATGAAAAGAGCTCTATCCGGATTGAAAATGAAACCTGACATCCTGTTGATCGATGCGGTCCGTCTTTCGGGGTTATCGATTACTCAGGTCTCCATCACCAAGGGGGATCAGATTTCCATTTCGATCGCAGCCGCATCCATCATTGCCAAGGTGGAACGGGATCGGATCATGGAAAACCTGGATGGCCGGTTTCCTGGATTCGATTTCGGGAAAAATAAAGGATACCCCACCGCAGAACATCGTCGAAATCTTGCTTATCGCGGGGCCTGTCCGGTTCACCGCCGGACCTTTCGGCCGGTTCGGGAACTCCTGGAACCGCCAGGAAACGGTCTAAACACCGTCGAAATGTGAAGTTAATTTAATGGCTTTGAACCGATCCAAAATTCTCCGGGAAGCGGAACGTTTCACCCAACAGGGCCGAATCGAGCAAGCCATTGCCCGTTTCCAGCTTCTTGTCAAAGAAAACCCCAAGGATGTCACAACGGTCAATAAGGTGGGGGATTTGTACGCCCGTATCGGGAAAACCAAGGAAGCTGTAAAGCAGTTCATGAAGACGGCCAAATTCTACGCGACCGATGGGTTTCTTCTGAAGGCGATTGCCATTTACAAGAAGGTCACCAAACTCGACCCCGGAAATTCCGACGCCTTCCTGAAGCTCGGCGACCTATACGACCAACAGGGGCTTCCCATAGAGGCAAGAACCCAGTACCGGAAAATCGCCGAGAAACTCAAGGAGCAGGAGAATTTCGATCAGGCGTTGGAGGTGTACCAGAAAATTCTCGGAATTGACTCTTCCGATGTCCGGACTCGAATCCAGATCGCCGACCTTCAAACCCAGCAGGGGAACATGAAAGAGGCATTGGAGCAATACACCCAGGTTGGCGAGGAACTGCGAAAAAAGGGTAAGAGCGAGGACTATGAGAAGATTCTGGAAAAGGCCCTGAAGGCCGATCCTTCCCACGGGGTGGTGGCCAGAAGCCTGGCCCAGCTGTACTGCGAAAAGGGGGAAATTCCCCGTGCCGTGTCGTTGGCCCGGAAGGTGGCGGAGGCGAGACCCGAAGATGAGGATGCCGTTGCACTCCTCGCGGAGACCTATCTTAACTCCGGATCCACCGCGGAGGCTGAACAGATTATTGCACAGGCTCCTGCGAAACTTTTGAAGGGAAGTGCCGAACTCCAGGCAATCCTGGGGCGCGTATTTCTGGCGATCGGTAAGGTGGACGAGGCGGAGAAAACAATAAGCAAGGCGACCGGTTTATTCGCAAAGAAGGGAAAGTCAGGCGAATCGGTTCCGCTGTTGCAGGAATTCCTGAAGGTCCGCCCGGCAGATTGCAAGATACTTCGGAGCCTTCTCGCCATTCACACAGAGCGCGGTGAGATTTCCTTGGCCTCCGAGACCTGTGTGGAACTGGCCAGGGAACTCCAAAAGCAGGGAGAGACTTCCCAGGCGCGAAAAACTCTCAAACGGTTTCTGGAGACCGATGCAGAAAACGCCCCGGTCCTGGAAGCATTGGAATCCTTGACCGACAAGGATTCCCCTTCGAAACCACCGAAAAAGGCGGCAGAAAAGAGTACCCAGGTAACGGAAAAGAAAAGAAAACGCGGAAAATCAAGCGCTGAGGGCGAAAAGGACATTGGATCCCGTCCGGAGATCGCAGGAGAGGATTTCGAAGGGTATTATGAAGATGCAGGCGAAACCCTTGTCGAAGCCCAGGGAGGTAAGCAGGAACCGGAAGAAATCGAGGACGAGGATTTCATTCAGGAACATCTTACCGAATCGGAGGTATTCACCAAGTACCGGTTGATCGAGAAGGCCGAAGAACGGCTTCAGAAGATTCTTGAGAGATACCCCAGTAATCTCGCCGCCCATCAGCGTCTTCTCCAACTTTATATGGATGAGGGAGACCGGGAGAAGATGACTCCCCAATCGATCCGGCTAGCAGACCTTCAGGTCCAAATGGGAAAAAAGGATGAGGCGGCCGGCTGGCTCCGGAAGGCCCTTGAAGTGGTCCCTGAAGATCCTGAAATCAAGAAGCGTTTGCGACTTTTGGGGGATGATGGGTCCGAGGAAGAGGCGAGCAATGTTTCTGTGGCACCCGGAACAGATGGGCTCCTTTCCGGGGAGGGGGATGATTCCGGAGAAATGGAGGATGATTTCCAGATCGATCTCGACCTGGATGAGCAGGAAAACACGGAATCGTCTGTTCAGAAAGAACAGCCCGTTGACTCCGGGATGGAGGTCGATTCGGAACCTGAACGACCCCTGCAGGAGAGGCTCCGGGAGGTTGATTTCTTTCTGGAACAGGAACTTTGGGACGAGGCCCGCGGACTCCTCGAAGTGATGCGGATCCGGGAAGGTGAGCATCCCGAGGTAATGAAGCGATGGGAGGAATTACGGGAAAGGGAACATGCCAATCAGGACCTGGGCGTGGCCGATTCCGAGGAAAATTCAGATATCGCCATGGAAGTTGACAGGGCTCTTGGGGGGACACCGTCCCAGACCGTACAGGCTGGCGGATCGGCCCCCGCAGCGAAGAAGGAGAAAACCGCTGGTGCAAAACCTGGAAAATCTAAAAATGTTTCCTCCGGAAAAGAAGTGGAATTCTTTGACCTCGCCTCCGAACTTGAGAAGGAGTTGATCGATACCGACTCTGAAGAGGGGGAAGGGGAAATCCTCAAGGGTATCGACGTCTCCCAGGAAGATCAGCACTCAGTTGAGGAGCTTTTCAAGGCCTTTCGCCAGGGGGTGGAAGAGCAGGTGGATAAAGGGGATTACGATACCCATTACCAACTGGGGATTGCCTACAAAGAGATGGGCCTGGTAGATGAGGCGATTGGTGAGTTTCAGTACGCCGCGAAAGATTCCAAACTGTTTCTGGATTGCTGCAGCATTCTTGGCCTCTGTTTCAAGGAAAAGGGAATGATGCCCCTGGCCATCGGTTGGTACCAGAAGGCACTGAAGACCCCGGGGTTTTCCGATGAGGATTACCTGGGCATTCGGTACGACCTGGCCCAGGTTCTCCTCGAAACCGGCAAAAAGAAGGAAGCAATGAGTCTCCTGATGGAAGTGTACGGGAGCAATTCCAACTACAGGGAAGTCTCCAGCCAGATCCGAAAGCTTCAAAAAGACTTGACCAAAGAGTAGAACCGGGGTTGGGTTCTCCCTCCTTCTCAGATACCGTTACAATTGACCGATCCGGGTGCCCGGGGGCGTCAAATTGACACCATATGACACGATTTGGTAATGTTCTATAAATAACAGAAAACAAATGAGTTCCACGATATGTGAGAAGAGTTTTCATTTTTTCCAAAAAATGTTGTCCTTTTCCCACGGCAT
>JAPUIV010000268.1 GCA_027296665.1 Acidobacteriota bacterium
TCCTGGTGGTGGATGGCCCGGGAACTTCGCCGGCTCGGCCTGGAGCAGGTGGAAGGGGATCTCGTCCTCGATGACACCCATTTCGATGGCAAACGCCGTCCGCCCGGGTGGCCCCGCCCCGTGGTCGATCGCGCCTACAACGCCCCGGTGAGCGCCCTGTCCTGCAACTACAACGTGGTGACGGTGCGCGTGGTGCCCGGCAAAGCGGTGGGAGAGAAACCGGAGGTGCACCTGATCCCATTCCGGTCCCATCTGGGGGTGAAGAACCAGGCGGTCACGCGGAAAGGCCGTTCACGGATCTCGATCGTCCGGGTTGGCGGCAAGGCGGGGGAACAGATCCTGGTGCGGGGATCGATACCTCCCGGGGGGCGATCGATCGAATCGATCCTGTCGATCGATAATCCCACATGGTACGCTGGCCACGCCTTTCGCGAGGCGGCGGAGGAAGTTGGGATCCGGTTTCAGGGAAAGATCCGCGCCGGTGTCGTGCCTTCCGGCTCGATCGAGCTGTATCGATATGAATCGAAACCGCTAGCGGTCATTCTCCGCGCGATGAACAAGTTCAGCAACAACTTCATCGCCGAGATGGTGGTGAAGAGCCTAGATGCAGCGGCTGGACATATCCCCGGAACCACGAAAGGAGGGTTGAAGATCCTCCATGACACTCTCGTGGAGGCGGGAGTCGACCTGGATCATTTCCAGGCCGTTGACGGCTCCGGGCTGGCCGAGGGAAACCTCTCCACCCCCGCCACCATCGTCTCCACACTGCTCCGTTTCGGCACCGATTTCAGGACTTTCCCCGAACTGCTCGCCTCCCTCCCCGTGGCGGGGGTCGACGGAACCCTGGAAGACAGGGACGCGGCGGGAAATTTGACGGGGCGGATCCGGGCGAAGACCGGCCGGTTGAATGGGGTGGACGCATTTTCCGGTTACGCGGAGGGACCGGATGGAGAAGTCCGGGTGTTCAGCATCCTGGTGAACGGAGCCCGATGCGACCACGAGCGGGTGTCGCCGATCCTGGACCGGATCGGCGGGGAGATCGCCCGCCTGGAATGAGGCTCTTCCCGCCGGTCAAAGTTTCAACTTACCGACCAGTTCGCGAACCGAGGCCGCGGAACTTTCGAGGGCCTGTTTTTCCCCGGGGTCGAGCGGAATCTCCAGGATCTTCTCGATCCCGCCCCGTCCCAGGACGATCGGCACGCCGGCGAAGATCCCGTCAATCCCGTACTCCCCTTCCAGGTAGGCGGCACAGGGAAGAACCTTCTTTCGATCCAGAAGAATCGATTCCACCATCTCGACAACCGCCGCCGCCGGGGCGTAGTAGGCGCTCCCGCTTTTCAAGAGTTTGACCACTTCCGCCCCGCCGCCCCGGGTCCGTTGCACGATCCGGTCCACGGCCGCCGGATCGAGGAAGTTTCCGATCGGCACACCGGCGACGGTGCAGTAGCGCGTCAACGGCACCATGGTGTCGCCGTGTCCGCCGAGGACGAGGGCCTGAATGCTGTCGGACGACACCCCGAGTTCCTGCGCCACGAAGGTCCGGAACCGGGCCGTATCCAGAATCCCGGCCATTCCCACCACTCTGTTTTTGGGGAACCCGCTGGTTTTCAAAGTCACCTGGGCCATGGCATCGAGAGGGTTGGTCACCGTGATCAGGATCGCCTCGGGACTGTGCTTGGCGACCTCGGCCACCACGCCGCGGATGATGGCGAAGTTCTTGAACAGGAGATCATCCCGGCTCATCCCCGGTTTCCGAGCAAGGCCGGCGGTGATGACCACGATGGTGGAATCCCGGGTAGCCTCGTAGTCATTGGCCCCCTCCACCCGGACATCGGTACCCTTCACCGGACCCGACTCGAGAAGATCCAATGCCTTGCCCTGCGGCAACCCCTCGACGATGTCGACCAGGACGACATCGGCCAGCCGGCATTCCGCGATCCTTTGAGCGGCGGTTGCCCCCACATTGCCGGCTCCGATGACCGAAACCTTGAATTGCATGCGATGTTCCTCCAGGACCGGAGTCCGATCTGTCAGGTGTAATCAGAAGTTAGAGATTGCCGACAATCGCCTCCGCGAATTCGGAACACTTGACCTGGCGGGCGCCTTCCATCTGGCGCGCAAGATCGTAGGTAACCACCTTCTGAAGTATTGTTTTCTCCAACGCCTGCGCGATCGAATCGGCCACCTCGGGCCACCCCAGATATTCGAACATCATCACTCCGGAGAGGATGAGCGATCCCGGATTCACCTTATCCATGCCGGCATATTTTGGAGCGGTGCCGTGGGTTGCCTCGAACAGGGCGATCACGTCCCCGACGTTCGCCCCCGGAGCGAGTCCCAGACCTCCGACCTGCGCCGCGGAGGCGTCGGACAGGTAATCGCCGTTGAGATTGGGCAAGGCGATGACATCATATTCATCGGCCCGGGTGAGGATCTGCTGGAGCATGGAGTCGGCAATCCGGTCCTTGATGATGATCCGGCCCTTGGGGGCCTTTCCATCATGTTCCTTCCAGAGTTGTTCCTCCGTGAGGGTCTGATCGGCAAACTCCTCCCGCGCCACCTCGTAACACCACTCCTTGAAGGCTCCCTCGGTGAACTTCATGATGTTTCCCTTGTGGACCAGGGTGACGCTCGATTTCTTTTTTTCGATGGCGAACTGGATTGCCTTGCGCATCAGGCGCTTGGTCGCCGTCCGGCTGATCGGCTTGATGCCGATGGCCGAATCGGCCCGGATCCCCGTTTCGCCCATCTCCTCCCTGAGGAATTTCAGGACCCGGCGGCACTCCTCGGAACCTTCAGGCCATTCGACCCCGGCATACACGTCCTCGGTATTTTCCCGGAAGATCACAAAATCGACCTTCTCCGGATGCTTGACCGGGGAGGGCACGCCCTGCATGTACCGGACGGGTCGGATACATGCGTACAGGTCGAGTTGCTGCCGGAGGGAAACGTTGAGGGAGCGGATCCCGCCCCCGATCGGAGTGGTCAGGGGGCCTTTTATGGCAACCGTGTAGTGCCCGATCGCCTTCAAGGTGTCCTGCGGCAACCACTCGTCATAGAGGCGCGCCGCTTTCTCCCCTGCATAGATTTCGAACCAGGTTATCTTCTTCTTTCCCCCGAATACCTTTTCGACCGCGGCATCGAAGACCCGGACGGCCGCCTTCCAGATATCGGGCCCGATCCCATCTCCTTCGATGAAGGGGAGGATGGGATCATCGGGAACCTTCAGTTTGCCGTTTTCCAGGTCAATCCGGTGTCCTTCGGTCGGTGTTTCCAGTCGATCCCACTGCACTCGCACACTCCTTCTTACTGAATAATTTTGACCTGTTGGCTATCGAGCGACAAAACCAGGAACTAATCTGCCGGTGCGGTGGCAAGAATTTAGCATGGCCCCAAACACCTGTCAACCGGACAAACCAGGGAACTGTGCCGCCGTAACGGTCCGAAACAGGTGCAACGCGACGCCTGTGCCGTACCGGACAAACCGGGGAAACCGCTAATGTCCCCGCCAGTGCAATCCGGGAGGGCAACGTCATTGAATACCCCCCTTTGACGGTACCGGTGGGCCGGCTCGGAAAAAGTGGTACGGAAATTGAAAACCGATTCAACGAACAGAGATCGATCCGGCGGACATCGGTCCGATTTCCTGAAGGAGGTGGATCATGAAAGGCTTGAATCAAGGGCGGCCGTTCCGGCGCGTAATCATGTCAATCCTGCTACTCCTTTCCTTTTTGACTCCGGCTCTCGGACACCGGGACCGCTGGCGTGAGAGGAATCCGGTGCCTGAAGAATTTTCCCCCTTGTTCCGGGATCGCCTGGAGGCCTCCCTGGCCGACATGGACCAGCAGGATCGCAAATGGTTCTTCCAGGGATTGGATCGGCAGCCGGTCATGCTGGCAAAGTCGGAGGTGGCAACCCCT